>NZ_CBFFRL010000048.1:0-28501 GCF_965644215.1 Phytobacter sp. V69 | reverse complement strand
TCATGATAATAGGGCCTTCTGATTAGAAGGCCCTATTATCAATGATTTTTATCCTCGTGACGACACTATCTAGTCGATAAGCGTCTTTTTTTGTTGTCGAAGGTCTTCTTCGATGCCTTCCCGCACATCCTGAGGGATCTTAAGGGCATCACCTAAAGCACCGAGATAGCTGCGTTCCATAAAATGGTCGATATCAATAGCAGCACAGCTCAGGAAGTACACTTCCAGCGCTTCTTCTTCATTCCTGATGCCTGAGGCAAGACGCTGTGGATCCAGCGGCTGTTCAATCGCTTTCGCAATCAGCGCTCTGCCCTGCTCTTCGATACCCGCTTCACGCAGTTGGTGTTCGATGGCAGCGCGTTCTTTGCCATCAATATGTCCGTCACTTTTCGCGGCAAACACCAGGGCCAGAATCAGACGTTCTGTTCGCTCATCTACAGACGAGCTCTGTTGACCAAACTGCGCTTCCCCCTGATGGGCTGTACGCACTTTGTCTTTGTACTTATTCCACAGGACCGTGCCCGCAACAGCCCCGCCGCCAACGAGTAGTGCGCTGGTACCGTATTTGGTCAGCAATTTACGGGAGGATTTACTGGCAACCAGCAAACCGGCCAGCCCGCCCAGCGCTCCGGGTACCAGTAATTTGCCGAGGCCCTGAGCGTCGGAAGATGATGGCTGGCCCTGTTGGCCAAGAAGTGACTGCAGTTGGTTCAACCAGTTCGACATGATTCCCCTCACTTAACCGTTTCGTAAACGATCAGCGTAAGCGAGGGGGTGTCAGGAAATGTCTAAAACAGCAAAAGATGAGAAAAGGTAGCAACTTTAGCGCGACAGATATTCTGCCTTTCCTGCTTTACAATCGATTTTAACGAGATAGTGAATATCTGCGCTCTTGCCGCGAACGGTCAACGGAACATCCCATTGATCGTTATTACCCCGAATGTCTTTCGGGCTGACCCAGGCAACAGGATCCGCTTGCCCAAGTTTCTTTTGATCGTATGCCCAACGCACAATACGATTTTGCAAATAATCGCGTTTAACGCTCGGAGCAATCCCTTCTGCGCTCATACCTTCGCAGGTAGGAAATTTGACCGTTTTGTCGCTGGCAGCGGATGCTGCCATGCTACCCGCCAGTAATAATGTACCCAGCACAACCCCTGCTATCTTCATGCTTTTCTCCTGTGCCTAATGCCCAATCAAAGCATGGTACAAATTACTGGCAGTGCAAGCCGGGATCAGGCCGCGGTACGTTTAGCTTTTGACTTAATGTCTACCGCGTCGGATGAATCGGCTTCGGCATCATCCTGGCTCGCTTCTGGCGCGGCGTCCTGCGCCTCTGCACCCGGCAATTTACCGGATTTCAGGATATGGCTGAGTACATCTTTCTGTTCAGCCAGCCAGAGCGCCATTTGATCGCGCTGGTCGTCTTCAAGCGTCACTGGCGCTTCGCCCAGCCAGCCTTCAAGTACCTCGGCCAGGTCGAGCATTTTATCGTAAGCGTCAGCTTCCTTTTTGCTGGCAAAAGACATTTTTTCCTCACCTTCACGAATCACAACATACTTGACTTCAACCGCCATGATGCAGCCCCTTAACTGTATTTATATACAGTATAATACTGCGACATTTATGAGAGTGCAACTCATAAAAGACAGACGCAAACGTTTTCGTATATACTGCCGCCAGGTTTTTTTGAAGGTCAAACTGCTATGACTCTGTTAGGTACTGCGCTGCGTCCGGCGGCAACTCGCGTGATGTTATTAGGTTCTGGTGAATTAGGCAAAGAGGTGGCGATTGAGTGCCAGCGTCTGGGCATTGAAGTTATTGCCGTGGATCGTTATGTCGATGCACCCGCAATGCATGTGGCACACCGTTCGCATGTCATTAATATGCTTGATGGTGAAGCCCTAAAGGCTCTGGTGGCGCTGGAGAAGCCGCACTTTATCGTGCCGGAAATTGAAGCCATTGCCACTGACACGTTGCTGGAACTGGAAGCACAAGGACAGCATGTTGTACCCTGCGCACGGGCAACTAAACTGACCATGAACCGCGAAGGCATCCGTCGCCTGGCCGCAGAAGAACTTGCGTTGCCGACATCAAGCTACCGTTTTGCCGACGGAGAGGACGCGTTCCGCCAGGCTGTCGATGACATTGGCCTGCCCTGCATCGTGAAGCCGGTTATGAGTTCCTCCGGTAAAGGTCAGAGCTTCATTCGCAGTGCCGATCAACTGGCGAAAGCCTGGGAGTACGCACAACAGGGCGGCCGCGCGGGTGCGGGTCGCGTTATCGTTGAAGGTGTGGTGAATTTTGATTTTGAAATCACCCTGCTGACGATCAGCGCAGCAGATGGCGTGCATTTCTGTGCCCCGGTCGGCCACCGTCAGGAAGATGGCGATTACCGCGAATCCTGGCAACCACAAGCGATGACCGATCTGGCGCTGGAACGCGCAAAAGAGATCGCCAGTAAAGTTGTGCTGGCGCTTGGCGGTTACGGGTTGTTTGGCGTTGAACTGTTTGTCTGCGGTGATGAAGTGGTCTTTAGCGAAGTCTCCCCGCGTCCGCACGATACCGGTATGGTGACGCTGATTTCTCAGGATGTTTCAGAATTTGCCCTGCATGTTCGCGCATTCCTCGGCCTGCCGATTGGGCTGATTCGCCAGTACGGTCCGTCTGCCTCTGCGGTGATCCTGCCAGAGTTGAAAAGCCAGAACGTCACCTTTGATAACGTACAAAATGCTGTCGGTGCTGGTCTGCAACTGCGTCTGTTTGGCAAGCCGGAAATTGACGGCACGCGTCGTTTAGGCGTTGCGCTGGCAACGGCAGATACTGTTGAAGAAGCTGTTGAACGGGCGAAAGCAGCAGCGGCCTCAGTGAAAGTCAGCGGGTAACACGTTTATTTATCCCCAATGCTGTTTTAACTCATTGGGGATAAATATAACGTTTTCATTTATATTCCACGCGATAAATCACCTTTCCATTGTCTTTTCCACCCGTCACCTCGCCAGTTTTTATATATCGGGCATAAAGAGGGATTTTCATGATGGCATTCGTGCCAGCAACTATCTCGCCGGTCATAAATTGCGGCGAGAATTTTACCGGGGTCGGGGTTGTCGTGTTAGTCGTAGAAAGCTGGATACCCACGCCTGTCGCACTGTCCTCCCCACTGGCAATCGCTACAATTCCGTTGGTGCTATCAAGAATATCGCCCGTGCCATTGGCGGGCACAAGTGTTAAGTTCCAGAGAGCTGGTGTCGTTATTGTCCCACCATTTGTCACTAAACCACCGCTGCTAAAGCGGGTGATATTGTACTTGTAAGCCTGAGCCCCACCGTAGTTGCAGTTGATCAGATTGATGGAAGCGTCCACCCAGGCCGTCACCGGTGTGGCAGTTGTAATACTTGCTGCCGAGTGTTTACCCAAATCCACTTTTTTACTTGCTTCAGCCAGTGTGCAGGTGGCCTGGGTAAACGCAATCGTTCCGGTTAAAACAGGCTGGAAAACAACGACAACACTGTTCGGCGAATTATAACCGCCAACAACCGACTCAAGCTTCGGTAAACCAACAAGGTTTAAAGAGCCAGCGGTGATTGCGCCTGTTTTGATAAAAATGTAAGTGATATTGGTAGTTGCAGGAGAGAGGTTACATGATGAGTTTTTACAGTCGTAAGCATAACCATACTTCGTACCCAGCGTGACGTCACCCGCTGAACTTGTTCGGATGACCATACCGACACCCTCCGTTCCTGTTTCATAAACCACGCCTAGCGGAGAAGTGAATGATGACCGGGCAGGCTCAGTGCCACCAATAAATCGTCCCATCGCATAATAATTACTCGCCACTGTACTATTATTACAGTTAATACGAATGTAGACATGACTGTCATGACGAGCCGTTATTCGATACAGTTCTGTGCCGTCAGCAATATCTTTGGGTATGCGAATCGCACCTGGACTGGGGGCGGCATTCATTTTAATGACTGAACCCGCGGGCTGGTCGCCCCATGACTGGGGGGCGAGCCAGCAAGAGGCATTAGCTTTTAGCGGAAAACTTATTGCGCCAGTCACCACCAACAACAACCCCAACCGACTCCACCAGTTTATTCTGATCACCATCATCCACTCCCTGGTTTATTGTGTAACCGCGTCATAAATTTGTGTCGCACCATTATCATCTACCCATGTCACATCAATCGGGGTCGATGCTTTCAGCGGTAGCGGAAAATCCCGCGTCTTGCCCGGCTCAATCATCTCCACCGACCATATCCCTGCCAGGCTTTCCACCGACACCAGTGATACATGCCAGGCTGTCGGGTTTGTCACCATTACCCCCCGCGCGTGACTGCGCCAGACCAGTTCCTCTACCGCTTTATTTGGATCTCCTCGTAACCCTGCCGTACGATAAAACACCTTAATCCGGGACTGCAGCGCGACCTGCAGGCGATTCTTTTCCTTTGCAGGAGATTTTACCGGCACATCCAGAACATTGAGCCATAATACCGACTCACGATTGGCAGGAAGTGCCGCAACATTGACCACGCGCAGTCGCAGCGTTTTCGTGCTGTCGGCATCCACACGGGTTATCGGAGGTAAAATCATAAACGGAGTTTGTACCGTTGACGGATCGGCCTGCGCATCACCGTTATCAATCCAGCTTTGTACCAGCACAGGTTTACTGCTGCGGTTGGATATTGGCACGGTCACTTCACGATCGCGGGTGTTATAAATCACCCGCGTATTGTTCATCACAATACTGGCCTGTGTCTGGCAGGTGATTAACATTGCCAATAGACTGATACAAAAAATATTCCGAAACATTCCCTTGCTCCCGTAAAATCCGGGACGTCCTTTCGACGCCAAAAAGCTGACATTGTGCAAAGGCGAAGAATATAAAAGCGGACACGAGAAAAAATAAGCTTATTGAAGAGACAAGTCTGTCTGGAATGAACGAATAAAAAAACCGGCACGTATGAAGGTACGTGCCGGTTGCTTATTTCATTCGGGATATTTCACCCGAAAGGCCAATTACTTCGCGCCTTCTACTGCTTCGCGAGCCAGTTTAGTGATGCGGTCATAGTCGCCTGCTTCCAGCGCCTCGGCCGGAACCAGCCAGGAACCACCGATACACAGCACGCTTTTCAGTGCCAGGTAGTCGCGGTAGTTAGCCGGGGAGATACCGCCAGTCGGGCAGAAACGTACCTGAGAGAACGGACCTGCAATAGCCTGTAGCGCTTTGGTGCCGCCGTTTGCTTCTGCCGGGAAGAATTTGAACTCTTTCAAACCGTAGTCCATGCCCAGCATCAACTCTGAAACAGTGCTGATACCCGGAATCAACGGGATGGTGCCTTCGGTTGCGGCTTTCAGCAGCGGCTCGGTCAGACCCGGGCTGATCGCGAACTGCGCGCCCGCTTCAGTGACTTCTTTCAGCTGCTGCGGGTTAAGCACGGTACCCGCACCGATGATGGCGTCCGGCACTTCTTTTGCAATCGCGCGGATCGCGTCCATGGCACATGCGGTACGCAGTGTCACTTCCAGCACGCGCACACCGCCTGCAACCAGCGCTTTCGCCATCGGGACAGCGTGCTCCAGTTTGTTGACAACGATAACCGGCACTACCGGGCCAGTTTTCAGGATTGCTTCTGCACTCGTTTTCCAATTTTTCATCAGAATTATTCTCTCGCCTGAACTAAAAATCTTGTCGTTTTAAAAAGTAATGCAGGTCGCGCCCTGCTCCGCACCGGAAAGTTTTTCTCGCAGTGCGCCAAACAGTTCACGCCCCGTGCCAACGCGCGCAGCACTCAGGTCAGGAATATGCGGCTGACGTGCAGCAAGCTCGTTATCATCGACCAGTAGCGTCAATTCGCCGGTCTGTCCGTTTACACGGATGATGTCGCCATCACGTACTTTCGCCAGCAATCCGCCGTCATACGCTTCGGGTGTCACATGAATCGCTGAGGGCACTTTACCTGATGCGCCGGAGAGTCGTCCATCTGTAACCAACGCAATTTTGAAACAGCGGTCCAATAATACACCAAGTGGCGGCATAAGTTTATGTAATTCTGGCATGCCGTTCGCTTTTGGTCCTTGATGACGCACCACCACAACACAATCTTTGTTCAGCAATCCGGCATCAAAGGCCGGTAACACGTCATGCTGGCTCTCAAACACCATCGCCGGCGCTTCAATGACTTGATATTCAGTCGGCACGGCAGAGGTCTTCATTACCGCGCGTCCCAGGTTACCGCTCAGCACTTTAGTACCGCCATGACGAGAGAACGGTTTTTCAATCGTGGCGATAACATCTGCATCCAGAGAGGCCGTCGCTCCTTCGCGCCAGTCCAGCTCGCCGTTATTGAGCCACGGCTCCATGGTGTAACGAGAGAGGCCAAAACCGGCCACCGTATTGACATCTTCGTGCAACAATCCGCCTTTCAGCAGTTCACGCAACAGCACCGGCACGCCGCCCGCGGCCTGGAAGTGGTTAATGTCCGCCGGACCGTTCGGGTAGAGTCGCGCCAGCAGCGGTACGGTTTCCGACAGTTCAGAGAAGTCATCCCAGTTAATGATGATGCCCGCCGCACGCGCCATCGCCACCAGATGCATGGTGTGGTTAGTAGAGCCGCCGGTTGCCAGCAGCGAAACGATACCGTTAACCACCACTTTTTCATCAATCATTTTGCCCACCGGCATCCACTCACTGCCGTTACCGGTCAGGCGAGTCACCTGGCGAGCAGCAGCAGAGGTCAACGCTTCACGCAGCGGCGCATCCGGATGGACAAAGGAAGAACCCGGCAACTGCATACCCATAAACTCAACGACCATCTGGTTGGTGTTGGCCGTACCGTAGAAAGTACAGGTACCCGGCGCGTGATAAGAGGCGGCTTCGGATTCCAGCAGCGCCATACGGTCAACTTTGCCTTCGGCATAGAGCTGGCGAATACGCACTTTTTCTTTGTTTGCCAGGCCACTGGCCATCGGGCCTGACGGAATAAACACCGCTGGCAGGTGACCAAACGACAAAGCGGCCATGGCAAGGCCGGGAACGATTTTGTCGCAAACGCCGAGGAATAACGCGCCATCGAACATATTGTGCGACAGGCCTACCGCTGCCGACATAGCGATCACTTCACGGCTGAGCAGCGAAAGCTCCATCCCGTCCTGGCCTTGCGTAACCCCATCGCACATCGCCGGTACGCCGCCCGCAACCTGGCCCACCGCATTCACGGAGTGCAGCGCTTTGCGGATGATGTTTGGGTAGGCTTCGTAGGGCTGATGTGCGGAAAGCATATCGTTGTAGGAGGTGATGATGCCGATATTGTTACGCAGCATACTTTTGAGCGAGGCTTTGTCTTCAGGCTGGCAGGCGGCAAAACCGTGGGCCAGGTTGCCACACGCCAGTGAGGAGCGGTGTACGGTTTCACTCCTCGCCTGATTGATGCGTTGGAGGTAGGCAGTTCGGCTTTCGCGCGAGCGTTCAATAACACGATTTGTTACGCGTAACAATACTGGATTCATAAAGGCTCCTGAAATTTATCTGTTCGGGACGGCGGTATTGAGGAGGTTCTTAGCATGAGAAATTCAGCTGAAACGCCGGTATACCGCGCCCAAAGGCAAAATCACTGGAGCCAGTGTAATAAAAAAAGCTCCGCTGGTGAATCCAGTCGGAGCTTGAAAGTTGAAATATTGACCTGATTTCTGTGTTAGATCATGTTACCGGTAAAACCACGTAACATTCACAACAACCTGGTTACTCAAATTCGTTCCAGGAACGGCCATCGCGGGTGATCATCGCCACAGAGGCAACCGGTCCCCAGGTTCCTGCCTGATACGGTTTCGGCGAGTCGTTGTCCATCGCCCAGGCTTCGGTGATGGAGTCGACCCACTTCCACGCCTCTTCCACTTCATCACGACGCACGAACAGCGCCTGAATGCCGCGCATGGTTTCCAGCAGCAGACGCTCGTAGGCGTCCGCCAGATGCGATTCGTTGAAGGTTTCGGAGTAGCTCAGATCCAGCTTAGTGGTCTGCAGGTTGTGTTTGTGATCCAGCCCCGGCACTTTGTTCAGGACCTGGATATCCACCCCTTCGTCTGGCTGCAGGCGAATGGTGAGCTTGTTCTGCGGCAGATCCTGCCAGGATTCTTTGAACAGGTTGAGCTCAGGCGTTTTGAAATAGACCACGACTTCTGAACACTTCGTCGGCAGGCGTTTACCGGTACGCAGGTAGAACGGCACGCCCGCCCAACGCCAGTTATCAATATCCACGCGAATGGAGACGAAGGTTTCGGTGTTGCTGGATTTGTTCGCGCCCTCTTCTTCCAGATAGCCCGGCACTTTTTTGCCCTGGGCAAAACCGGTGGTGTACTGACCACGGACGGTTTTCTCACGCACGTTCGAGCGATCGATACGACGCAGAGATTTCAGTACCTTCACTTTTTCATCGCGGATGCTGTCAGCCGTCAGATCTGACGGCGGAGACATAGCGATCATGCAAAGAATTTGCAGCAGGTGGTTCTGGATCATGTCGCGCATTTGACCGGCCTGGTCAAAGTAACCCCAGCGACCTTCGATACCCACTTCTTCCGCAACCGTGATTTCCACATGATCGATCGTGCGGTTATCCCAGTTGTTCACAAACAGGGAGTTGGCAAAACGCAGCGCCAGCAGGTTCAGGACCGTCTCTTTGCCCAGATAATGGTCAATACGGTAAACCTGGCACTCTTCGAAGTATTCGCCCACCTGGTCGTTGATTTCACGAGAAGTCGCAAGCGAAGTTCCCAGCGGTTTTTCCATGACAACGCGCGCAGGTTTAGCGTTCAGCTTAGCCTCGCCCAGGCCTTTGCAGATAGCGCCAAAGGTGCTGGGTGGCATAGCAAAATAGTTGATGGTGGTGCGATTTTTCTGGTCAAGCAGGGTGCCAAGGCGTTTGAATGCTTTGGTGTCGTTGACGTCAAGGTTGCAGAAATCCAGGCGGCCGCTCAGCGTATCCCATAAGCTTTCATCGATTTTTTCTTTCATGAAAGTTTCGAGCGCTTCACGCACCACTTTGGTGTAGGTTTCTTTATCCCAGTCGGCGCGTCCGACACCCAGGATACGCGTATCCGGATGGATCTGACCCGCTTTTTCGAGTTGATACAGCGAAGGCAGCAATTTCCGGCGTGCGAGGTCGCCTTTCGCGCCGAAAATGACCAGGTCACATGCCTGGGTTGTTTGCGTTACCGCCATGTCATTCTCCTCAGTTGGCTATCCTGGTGCTTATGCCAGGTTTTCGTTGTAATTTTATTACACTGCACTGTACTGCTTTTACGTAATTCCCGAAACCGCTAACGCTTGTCTGCACGTGCGTTCTTTCGTCTGTCGGCGAAAATCTGGTTTTTCGCCCTGAAAATGCTGGATGTTTGCCTGATACACAGCGGATAAAACCCGACTGTGATCATGTAATGAAAAAAAACAACAACATTTAATATTGTGACTTACCTTTCTTTTTCGCAGAAAGGTATATTCTTGCTAAAACGCATCACGATTTCACCCTTCTGTGGAATCGTTTCACTGATGAGCGATTCGTTAATAATGAATATGCTGGAAAAAATCCAGTCTCAACTGGAACACCTTAGCAAATCCGAGCGCAAAGTGGCGGAAGTGATTCTCGCCTCACCCGATAAAGCCATTCACTCCAGTATCGCCGCCCTCGCCCAGGAAGCGGGCGTCAGCGAGCCGACGGTGAACCGATTTTGCCGCAGTCTGGAGACCCGCGGGTTCCCGGACTTTAAATTGCACCTGGCGCAGAGTCTGGCAAATGGCACTCCCTATGTAAATCGTAACGTCGACGAAGATGATAGCGTCGAGGCCTATATCGGTAAAATTTTCGAGTCGGCGATGGCCAGCCTCGATCATGTGCGCCAGTCACTCGATATGACGGCAGTCAACCGCGCCGTGGATCTGCTGACGCAGGCAAAGAAAATCGCCTTTTTCGGTCTTGGCTCGTCCGCCGCCGTGGCGCACGATGCGATGAACAAATTTTTCCGCTTTAACGTACCAGTCATTTACACCGACGACATTGTGCTGCAACGCATGAGTTGTATGAATTGTAGTGACGATGACGTGGTTGTGCTGATTTCTCATACCGGACGGACAAAAAGTCTGGTTGAACTGGCGCAGCTGGCACGTGAAAACGATGCCATGGTCATTGCCCTGACGTCAGCAGACACGCCGCTTGCCCGGGAGGCTACCCTGGCCATCACCCTCGACGTCCCGGAAGATACCGACATCTATATGCCAATGGTGTCACGTCTGGCGCAGCTCACGGTGATTGACGTTCTCGCCACCGGCTTCACATTGCGACGTGGCGCAAAATTCAGGGATAACTTGAAGCGTGTCAAAGAAGCACTCAAAGAATCGCGCTTTGATAAGGAGCTCCTTCTCCGGAGCGACAAACATTAATAGACCGATAGCAATAACAAAGTTGTAACATCTTACGCAGTTCGGTTAAATTCTCACTTTGAAAACTTAACTGAATCCATGTTCACGCAACACCTGGTTGTTTTAGACAACGGAGTATTACATGTCCAGAAGGCTTCGCAGAACCAAAATCGTTACCACCTTAGGCCCGGCCACTGACCGCGATAATAATCTCGAGAAAATTATCGCCGCAGGCGCTAACGTGGTACGCATGAACTTCTCACACGGCACACCGGAAGATCATAAATTACGTGCTGACAAAGTGCGTGAAATTGCGGCAAAACTGGGACGTCATGTAGCTATTCTTGGCGATTTACAAGGACCGAAAATTCGCGTGTCCACGTTCAAGGAAGGCAAAGTATTCCTCAACATTGGCGATAAATTCCTGCTCGATGCCAACCTTGGCAAAGGCGAAGGCGATAAAGAGGAAGTCGGTATCGACTATAAAGGTCTGCCTGCTGACGTGGTACCGGGCGATATTCTTCTGCTCGATGATGGCCGCGTACAGCTGAAAGTGCTGGAAGTCCAGGGCATGAAAGTGTTCACCGAAGTCACGGTGGGCGGTCCGCTGTCTAACAATAAAGGTATCAACAAACTGGGCGGTGGCCTCTCTGCAGAAGCACTGACCGAGAAAGACAAAGCGGATATCGTTACCGCTGCGCTGATTGGCGTGGACTACCTGGCCGTCTCCTTCCCGCGTTGCGGCGAAGACCTGAACTATGCTCGCCGCCTGGCGCGCGACGCCGGCTGCGACGCCAAAATTGTCGCAAAAGTAGAGCGTGCAGAAGCCGTTTGCAGCCAGGAAGCAATGGATGACGTGATCCTTGCCTCCGACGTCGTGATGGTTGCCCGTGGCGACCTGGGCGTTGAAATTGGTGACCCGGAACTGGTCGGCATCCAGAAAGCCTTGATCCGCCGTGCGCGTCAGTTGAACCGCGCAGTCATCACCGCCACGCAGATGATGGAATCGATGATCACTAACCCAATGCCGACCCGCGCAGAAGTGATGGACGTGGCGAACGCCGTGCTGGATGGTACCGATGCGGTCATGCTCTCCGCGGAAACCGCGGCAGGCCAGTATCCGGCAGAAACCGTTGCGGCAATGGCGCGTGTTTGTCTGGGTGCCGAGAAGATCCCAAGCATCAATGTGTCAAAACACCGTCTGGATATTCAGTTCGATAACGTGGAAGAAGCAATTGCTATGTCGGCGATGTATGCGGCTAACCACCTGAAAGGGGTTACGGCGATTATCTCCATGACGGAGTCTGGTCGGACGGCGCTGATGACTTCCCGTATCAGCTCTGGCCTGCCGATTTTCGCCCTGTCCCGTCACGAACGCACCCTGAACCTGACCGCGCTGTATCGTGGCGTGACGCCGGTCTATTTCGATAGCGTGAACGAAGGTGTAGTTGCGGCTAATGACGCGGTCAATCTGCTGCGTGACAAAGGCTACCTGATTTCTGGCGACCTGGTGATTGTCACCCAGGGCGACGTCATGAGCACCGTGGGTACCACCAACACCACGCGTATTCTGACCGTCGAGTAAGTCGCGCGTTAAAAGAAAACCCCGCCAGCGCGGGGTTTTTTTATTTCTTCGGGAACAGCTCTTTTCGTCTGTATGGCTCAGTCTCACCCGGTTTGCGTGTTTTCAGCAGTTTTAAAATCCAGGTGTATTGCTCAGGATGCGGGCCGACAAACACTTCAACCTCTTCGTTCATACGACGGGCAATGGTGACATCATCTGCGGTCAGCAGATCATCCATCGGCGGGCGCACCTGCACAATCAGCCGATGCGACTTCGCGTCATATACCGGAAACAGCGGCACAATGCGCGCACGACACACCTTCATCAAACGGCCAATCGCCGGCAGCGTGGCTTTATAGGTCGCAAAGAAATCGACGAATTCGCTGTGCTCAGCGCCGTGATCCTGATCCGGTAAATAGTAGCCCCAGTAGCCCTGGCGCACGGAGTGAATAAAGGGTTTGATACCATCGTTACGCGCGTGCAGACGCCCGCCAAAGCGGCGACGTACCGTGTTCCAGACATAATCGAACACTTTATTGCCCTGATTATGGAACATTGCCGCCATTTTCTGCCCCTGCGAGGCCATCAGCATGGCCGGGATATCGACGCCCCAGCCGTGCGGAACCAGGAAAATGACGTTTTCGTTGTTGTCGCGCAGCGCATCGATGATTTCACGCCCCTGCCACTCGACGCGTGGCAGGATCTTCTCTGGCCCACGCAGCGCCAGCTCCGCCATCAGCACCATCGCCTGTGGCGCGGTGGCGAACATCTCATCGATAATCGCTTCGCGTTCTGCTTCTGATTTATCCGGGAAGCAGTACAGCAGGTTGATCTGCGCACGCCGACGCGCGCTTTTACCGAATTTTCCGGCAAGACGCCCCAGAGCCCCCAGCAGCGGATCGCGCACAGACGCAGGGATCATCGCCACGCCCGCAAACGCAAACACGCCTATCCATGCGCCCCAGTAGCGCGGATGGCGAAAGCCTTCTTCAAATTCGGGAATGTATTCAGTATTGTTTTTCTTCGTTTCCATGCATGTTCCGCAGGCAAATATTCAAATAAGCAAAGTGAGAATAGTGTAGCGAGGCGCGCTGATTCCTACAAAAGAAAAAGCCGGTGCCCACAGACACCGGCTTGTACGCGATAAAGCGTTAGTCGAATTTCAGCTGTGGAACGATGTCTTTAACCTGCGCCAGATAATCAGTGCGATCGCTACCGCTCAGACCTTCGGTCCTTGGCAGCTTCGCCGTTAATGGGTTCACCGCCTGCTGGTTGATCCACACTTCATAGTGCAGGTGCGGGCCCGTTGAACGACCGGTATTGCCGGAAAGCGCAATGCGATCGCCACGTTTAACTTTCTGCCCTTCTTTCACCAGCAGTTTACGCAGGTGCATGTAGCGTGTTGTGTAGGTGCGACCATGGCGAACCGCGACATAATACCCCGCCGCACCGCTGCGTTTGGCAACCACCACCTCACCGTCACCCACCGAGAGAACCGGCGTCCCCTGCGGCATGGCAAAATCGACGCCTTTATGCGGCGCGACGCGGCCCGTCACCGGGTTCAGACGACGTGGATTGAAGTTAGAAGAAACGCGGAACTGTTTCGCGGTCGGGAAACGCATGAAGCCTTTCGCCAGCCCGGTACCGTTGCGGTCATAAAACTTGCCGTCGTCGGCGCGAATTGCGAAATAATCTTTACCGTCAGAGCGCAAACGTACGCCCAACAGCTGGCTCTGCTCCTGCTTCCCTTCCAGCATTTCGCGAGACATCAGCACAGAGAATTCATCGCCTTTTTTCAGCTTACGAAAATCCATCTGCCACTGCATCGCTTTAATGACCGCGCTGATTTCCACGTTGGTCAATCCGGCGTCTTTTGCGCTGCTGACAAAACTGCCGCCCACGGTACCTTTGAGCACAGAGTTAACCCAGTCGCCTTCCTGAATCGCACTGCTCATTTTAAAACCACCGCCATCGACGCGGTCATATGTGCGGGTTTCACGGCGGGACACTTCCCAGGTCATACGCTGCAGGTCGCCATCTGCGGTAAGCGTCCAGGAGATCTGCTGACCAATTTTCATGTTACGCAGATCTTTATCCGCCGCCGCGAGCTGGCTGATATCTCCCATATCAATGCCGTACTGATTAAGGATGCTGCTCAGCGTATCGCCGGTCGACACCACATATTCGTGCACGCCAGCTTCACCGGCGGTTTTATCATCGAGTTCATCCTGTGGGATATCTTCAACTTCGTCAGGCATGGATTGATCGATAGGTTCACTGGCCTCAGGCAACAGCGAACGAATCTCTTTCTTTTCCAGCTCGATGGTTTTGACGATAGGTGTCGGTGTGGAATCGGGGTGGTAGACGTACGGCCGCCAGACGGCGACCGCAAAAGTGAGAACTGTAAGCGACCCCAGCATAACGCGGTGGGGTCGAGGCAGATTGTTAAATGCCAGGGCGACAGAGCGGGCTATCTGTTGCACGTATTCACTTCCTCGTTAATCTCCTTTCAGGCAGCTCGCATACTGGTTAGATAACTGGGCAAGGAACTGTGAGTAGCTCTCTTTGCCGAGTTTGATACTGGTCCCAAGTGGATCCAACGTTCCCATTCGAACGGATGTCCCTCTGGCAACAGCTTCAACGACCGCTGGCCTGAACTGTGGCTCAGCAAAAACGCAGGCTGCTTTTTGCTCAACCAACTGTGTTCTGATTTGATGTAAACGCTGCGCACCAGGTTGAATTTCAGGGTTGACGGTAAAGTGACCCAACGGAGTCAGCCCGTAGTGTTTTTCAAAATAGCCATAGGCATCATGAAAAACGAAATAACCTTTCCCCTTCACTGGCGCCAGCTCGCTGCCAACCTCTTTGTCGGTTTGTGCCAGACTGGCCTCAAACGCTTGCAGGTTGGCGTCCAGCCGTGCTCGGCTTTGGGGCATAACTTCCACTAATTTATCGTGGATTGCAACCGCCGACATCCGCGCAATCTCTGGTGAAAGCCACAGATGCATGTTGTAATCACCGTGATGGTGATGTTCGTCACTATTTTCGTCGCCATGGTGGTGTGCATCATGGTCGTGGTCGTCATCATCACTGCCTTTGATGAGTAACGGTTTGACGCCCGGTAGCGTTTGCATCAGCACCTGTTTTGCTGCCGGAATCTGCTGCGCGGACTTCTCCATGAACGCTTCCATCTCCGGGCCGACCCAGAAGACTAAGTCCGCGTTCTGTAAGCGTTTTACATCTGATGGTCGCAGAGCATAATCGTGCTCGGATGCCCCATCAGGAAGCAATACTTCTGTTGTAGTTACCCCATCCGCAATAGCAGATGCGATGAACCCCAAAGGCTTGAGCGACGCGACAACAGCGGCGTTTGCGGTGTGTGTTAAACCGCCTAACAGCGCGGTGGAAAGCGCTGCGCAAAGAAGCGTATTTTTATGTAACATAATGCGACTAATTATCGTAATGGATGAGTGGAATGTGATATTATAACATTCGACAACTTGTGCAACCCTTTAAATGCTATGACTAATCTGGTAACGCTTGAAAATGTCTCCGTCAGTTTCTGCCAAAGACGCGTACTGTCTGACATTTCGCTCAATTTACAGCCCGGTAAAATTCTGACCCTGCTCGGCCCCAATGGCGCAGGGAAATCAACGCTGGTCCGCGTGGTCCTGGGACTGGTAGCACCTGATTCCGGGACGATCAAGCGTGGCCATGTCCTGCGTATTGGCTACGTGCCGCAAAAGCTGCATCTCGACACCACGCTGCCGCTGACCGTTGGTCGCTTTATGCGCCTGCGTCCAGGTACCCGCAAAGATGACATTGTTCCGGCATTGAAACGTGTGAATGCCGCGCACCTTGTCGATGCCCCTATGCAGAAATTATCCGGTGGTGAAACCCAGCGCGTGCTGCTGGCCCGTGCCCTGCTCAATCGGCCTCAGTTGCTGGTGCTGGATGAGCCAACCCAGGGCGTAGACGTCAACGGTCAGGTTGCGCTGTACGATCTTATCGATCAGCTGCGCCGCGAGCTCGATTGCGCCGTACTGATGGTTTCCCATGATCTGCATCTGGTGATGGCAAAAACGGACGAAGTCCTGTGCCTGAACCACCATATTTGCTGCTCCGGCGCGCCGGAAGTGGTCTCCATGCACCCTGAGTTTATCTCGATGTTCGGCCCGCGCGGCGCAGAACAGCTGGGTATTTATCGCCACCGTCATAATCATCGCCATGATTTACAGGGGCGCATCGTATTACGTCAGGGAAATGGACGCGGATGATTGAATTACTGCTGCCCGGATGGTTAGCCGGGATAATGCTTGCTTGCGCCGCAGGCCCACTGGGTTCCTTTGTGGTCTGGCGTCGAATGTCTTACTTTGGCGACACCCTTGCCCACGCCTCATTGCTGGGGGTCGCTTTCGGTCTGCTGCTTGACGTAAATCCGTTCTATGCAGTCATTGCCGTCACGCTTCTACTCGCCGCCGGGCTGGTCTGGCTGGAAAAACGCCCGCATCTGGCCATCGATACATTACTGGGAATTATGGCTCACAGCGCATTATCCCTCGGGATGGTGGTTGTCAGCCTGATGTCGAATATTCGCGTCGACCTGATGGCCTATCTGTTTGGCGATCTGCTGGCAGTGACGCCGGAGGATTTGATCTCTATCGCGATTGGCGTGGTGCTGGTGCTCGGGATTCTGTTCTGGCAGTGGCGTAACCTGCTCTCTATGACCATCAGCCCGGAGCTGGCTTTTGTCGATGGCGTGAAGTTACAGCGCGTGAAGCTGCTGCTGATGCTGGTAACGGCCTTGACGATTGGGGTCGCGATGAAGTTTGTCGGGGCACTGATTATCACCTCCCTGCTGATCATCCCCGCCGCCACCGCGCGACGCTTTGCCCGTACGCCAGAACAAATGGCGGGCGTGGCGGTGGGTATCGGCATGATTGCCGTGACAGGTGGCCTGACGTTCTCTGCTTTTTACGACACACCTGCCGGGCCGTCCGTTGTGCTTTGCGCCGCCCTGCTGTTCATATTCAGCATGATGAAAAAAAGCGCTACCTGAACCCGTCTTCTTTAGGCCGAAACACACCGTTTCGGCCTTCCTGCTAGTCCATAACCCGGTTAACCCGCCAGTCTTTCAGCGAAATATTTCACCCGTGTGATCCTTTGCGCATATCCCTGATTTTATTGCGTGATGCCCCGCAATCAGCATCTACAGTTTCTGTAAGGACTGTTGTGCGGTATGGACAGGCTAACCAGACTGGAGGGGCAAATGATGCTGCTCATGATCGGGATTGGCACCCTTACGTTGATTATCCTGCTGGCGATACTGGTTTCCCGTTCGGCCATGCAGGATATCGACAACGACTACTGAGTCGGGAAAAACTTAGGGCATCTCTGGCGGTGTGATACCGAAGTGGTTCCACGCCCTGACCGTCGCCATGCGGCCACGCGAGGTGCGTTGCAGGAAGCCCTGCTGGATTAAAAACGGCTCCAGCACGTCTTCAATGGTTTCGCGCTCTTCACCAATCGCGGCGGCAAGGTTATCCAGGCCAACCGGGCCGCCAAAGAACTTATCGATCACCGCCAGCAGCAGCTTACGGTCCATGTAATCGAAACCTTCCGCATCCACATTCAGCATATCCAGCGCCTGCGAAGCGACATCAAGCGTAATCGCCCCATCGTGCTTCACTTCGGCAAAATCGCGCACCCGGCGCAGCAGGCGGTTGGCAATACGCGGCGTGCCGCGGGAACGTTTTGCCACCTCCAGCGCACCCTCTTCGCTCATATCCAGCCCCATGTAACGCGCGCTGCGTCCCACGATATGCTGTAAATCCGCCACTTGGTAAAACTCCAGGCGTTGCACAATCCCGAAACGGTCACGCAGTGGCGACGTTAGCGAACCCGCGCGGGTCGTTGCGCCAATTAACGTAAAGGGAGGCAAATCAATCTTGATTGAGCGCGCCGCCGGGCCTTCACCGATCATGATATCGAGCTGATAATCTTCCATTGCCGGGTAGAGCACTTCTTCTACCACTGGCGAGAGACGGTGGATCTCATCAATAAACAGCACGTCATGGGGCTCAAGGTTGGTGAGCATCGCCGCCAGGTCGCCCGCTTTTTCCAGCACCGGACCGGAGGTGGTACGCAAATTCACGCCCATCTCATTGGCCACAATGTTCGCCAGGGTGGTTTTACCCAGCCCCGGCGGACCGAATATCAGCAAGTGATCCAGCGCGTCGCCGCGCAGCTTCGCCGCCTGAATAAAAATTTCCATCTGCGAGCGCACCTGCGGCTGGCCGACATACTCCGCCAGTAATTTCGGGCGAATAGCGCGATCCGCAACTTCTTCCTCATTAATTACGCTGTCGGGGGATACCAGACGGTCTGCTTCAATCATCCTTTACCTCACAACGCGGCGCGCAATGCTTCGCGGATCAGAGTTTCACTGTTGGCGTCCGGTTTGGCGATTTTGCTGACCATACGGCTGGCTTCCTGAGGTTTATAGCCCAACGCCACCAGCGCAGCAACCGCTTCCTGCTCGTCATCATCCGCAGCCGGGCCGGCAGGCGATGTCAGTACCAGGTCGGCCGCTGGCGTAAACAGATCGCCATGCAACCCTTTAAAGCGGTCTTTCATTTCGACAATCAAACGCTCAGCGGTTTTCTTGCCAATACCCGGTAGCTTAATCAACGCCGCAGGCTCTTCGCGTTCAACGGCGTTCACGAACTGCTGCGCGTTCATACCGGAAAGGATTGCCAGCGCCAGCTTCGGCCCCACGCCATTGGTTTTGATCAGCTCGCGAAACAGCGTGCGCTCTTGTTTGTTGTTAAAGCCAAACAGCAGATGCGCATCTTCACGCACCACAAAGTGGGTAAAGACCACCGCTTCTTTTCCCGCCTCGGGCAGTTCATAGAAACAGGTCATTGGCATATGCACTTCGTAGCCCACGCCTCCGACTTCCATCAGGACTAAAGGGGGCTGTTTTTCGAGAATAATGCCTCTGAGTCTGCCTATCACGTGACGCTCCTGCGTTAATGGCCGAAGTTAGAATGCTGTATCATAAAAAAAGGCTGGATAGATATCCAGCCGCTTATTGATGAAAAGCGAGATGTGTTGGTTTACTGGCCTAATATTTCGTCTGCGCAAGGTCGGCAAGCAGCGTGGGATGCGCCGGAGTCCAGCCCAGAACCGCACGGGTCTGTTCACTGCTGGCCGCCATATCGATAGAAGCGAAATCAGCAAACCAGCCAAAGTGTTCCCGCGCCCGCGGTTCGGCAGGCACGCCCAGGTGTTTCCCGATGGCCTGCGCGATATCGCGAAACGCAATCCCCTCTTCCGCGACCGCGTGATAGGCCTCCTGCGTGACGCCCGTCTCCAGAGCTAACCGATACAGCGTGGCGGCATCCCGACGGTGTACCGCCGCCCAGCGATTTTCTACCTCTTCTGGCCAGGCCGAGACCCCGGTCTGCTTCGCAAGGCCAATCAGAATAGGGATAAACCCGTGATCGCCCACGCCATGGACCGTTGGCGACAGGCGTACCGTTGCTGCCCGCACACCCTTTTGTGTCAGTTCGCGTGCCGCAGGTTCAGAACGGCGTGGATACGCCGGGGAAACGAACGGCAGATCGCTTTCCAGCGCCAGATGCCCGGGGGCAATCATTGCCAGCCCCGAGGTCACCAGCAAAGGACGATCGCTACCGCGCAGCGCCTCACCCATAATCTGAATAGCACGTTCATCCTGCGCGCAGTTCTCACTAAAGCGCGAAAAATCATGATTGAAGGCGGTATGGATGACCGCGTCCGCCCGGCTTGCGCCATCATGCAGCAGTTGATGATCGTCCAGCGTCCCGGTGAACACCTGCGCGCCCAGCGCCACCAGCGACTGTGCTTTTTCCGCATTGCGCACCAGTCCGGTGACCTGATGCCCAGCGACGAGCAAATCCTCGGCAACGGCGGAACCGACCCAACCGGACGCGCCCGTCAGAAAAACATGCATAGCAAACTCCCCTTGTGTTGACTCATTACGTGATAGTGATGAATATCCTCACAGGTGAAAAGTAGTGACATTATCGTGGTATAAGGACTAACAGGATGCAGCGCGACACCCGCCCCACAGAGTTAGGCGATTACCTGAAACACCGCCGTGCGCGGCTTGACCCGGATGCCCTTGGCTTTCATACCGGCAGACGGCGCACGCCTGGTTTGCGCCGTGAAGAGGTGGCACATCTGGCCTGTATTAGCGCAACCTGGTACACCTGGCTGGAGCAAGGCCGTGGCGGTACCCCCTCCGCCGAAGTACTGGAGCGCTTATGCCACGCCTTACAGCTTAGCCCACCTGAGCGCGAGCATGTCTTCCATCTGGCGCTGGGCCGTGCGCCTGAGGTGCGCTACACCCCGGTGCAGGCCATCACCGCGCGTCTACAAAAAGTACTGGATTGCATGTCGCTCAGCCCGGCGATGATCCGCACCGCCACCTGGGATGTGCTGGCATGGAATCAGCCCGCCGCCGTGGTGCTCACCGATTACGCGACACTACCCCACGCTGAACGTAATATCCTGCGGCGTATCTTTCTCGACCCACAGGTGCGTGAGACGCAAACGGACTGGGAAGGTCTGGCGCAGTCGCTGGTCGCGGCCTTTCGCGCAGATGCCACCCGTTCGGGCGCCGCTGATGAAGTGAAACCGCTTATTGATGAAATGATGGCCGCGTCACCGCTGTTTGCCGAACTCTGGCGTAGCAATACTATCGATACGATGGGAGAAGGCACGAAGGTGTTGATCCATCGTGAGGCGGGGAGATTATCGCTGGAATATTCGAGTTTTGCCGTTGAAGGGCAGCCGGATCTGACGATGATCGTCTACAACCCGTCAACGCCAGAGGATGCCGAAAAGATCAGCGCATTACTTAGCGCAGTCGACCGCGCGCCAGATTAAGCCGGGAATCACTTACCTGCATCGCATTCTGGCTGACATGGCAATGGGTGATGGCAATCGCCAGAGCGTCGGCGGCATCCGCCTGCGGGTTCGCCGGAAGTTTCAGTAAAGTACGCACCATATGCTGAACCTGGCTTTTCTCGGCGCTGCCAATCCCCACCACTGTCTGTTTGACCTGCCGGGCAGCATATTCAAACACCGGCAAGTCCTGGTTTACGGCAGCCACAATCGCCACGCCGCGCGCCTGCCCAAGCTTGAGCGCTGAGTCGGCGTTTTTCGCCATAAAGACTTGTTCGATTGCGAAGTAATCAGGCTGGAACTGAGTGATGATTTCCGTCACGCCGGCATAAATTAATTTCAGGCGCGACGGTAAATCGTCGACTTTGGTACGAATGCATCCGCTGCCCAGGTAGGTCAGTTGCCTGCCTACCTGGCGAATCACACCGTAGCCGGTTACGCGTGAACCCGGGTCGATACCGAGGATGATAGCCATCACGCGTCTCCAGTTGTTGCGGTAAGCTGCCTCATTAGAGAGTAGCCGCAACCTCGTCGGAAATTTCACCATTATGGTAAACTTCCTGCACATCGTCGCAATCTTCCAGCATGTCGATCAAACGCAGCAGTTTTGGTGCGGTTTCCGCATCCATATCCGCTTTGGTTGACGGGATCATGGAGACTTCGGCGTTATCAGCTTTCAGGCCTGCGGCTTCCAGCGCATCACGCACAGCGCCCATCTCTTCCCATGCGGTGTAAACGTCAATCGCACCGTCATCGAAGGTCACAACGTCTTCTGCACCCGCTTCCAGCGCCGCTTCCATGATCACATCTTCGTCGCCTTTCTCGAAGGAGATGACGCCTTTTTTGCTGAACAGGTAAGCAACGGAACCGTCAGTGCCCAGGTTACCACCGGTTTTGGTGAAGGCATGGCGCACTTCGGCAACGGTACGGTTACGGTTGTCAGATAGACATTCCACCATCACCGCCGTGCCGCCAGGACCGTAACCTTCATAAATGATGGTTTCCATGTTCGCTTCGTCATCGCCGCCCACGCCACGTGCGATAGCACGGTTCAGGGTGTCACGGGTCATGTTGTTGCCCAGTGCTTTATCCACTGCCGCACGCAGACGCGGGTTGGAACCGATATCGCCGCCGCCGAGGCGCGCTGCGGTAACCAGCTCACGAATGATTTTGGTAAAGATTTTACCGCGCTTGGCATCCTGTGCCGCTTTGCGGTGTTTGGTGTTGGCCCATTTACTGTGACCTGCCATAAGAAACTCTCCACTTAACCGTTGATTTATACGGCATGAATTACAAATTCTTCAATCGCCTGCCGGTTGCTCCACGACTTGGTTAACGCGGCCGCTTGCGGTGCATCGACCCAGCGGTAGGCCAAATGTTCAGTGAACACGACCGACCGTTCATGGGGTAGCGCAAGACAGAACCAGGATTCGGTATTGCGCACCACGCCAGGGGCATAGCGATGACGTAAATGTTCAAAAATTTCAAACTCCACCGTGCGCTGACAGTCAATTAAGGCCAGTTGCTCTTGTGCAACGTCTATGGTGACCTCTTCCTTTACTTCGCGCGCGGCGGCTTGCGACGCGGATTCGCCCTCTTCCAGACTGCCGGTAACCGACTGCCAGAAATCGGGATCATCGCGCCGCTGCAACATCAGCACCCGCTTCGTATCCTCTGCATAGATAACAACAAGAATCGAGACGGGATGCTTATACACTTTATCCTTCACGCTGCCTCGTTGTTGGCTGCCCTCGTTCATCCCATTCACATAGTCATCTATGTTCATGGGAATTCACTCAGTTGCCGCCGCGATGCAGGGCGAATGATTTCGTGTATATCAGTCATATCAGTTGTTCTCTTCCTTTTTCACCACTGCGATGCTCAGCTCGGCCAGAGAGACCGGGTTAGCAAAGCTCGGGGCTTCGGTCATCAGACAGGCAGCCGCGGTGGTTTTCGGGAAGGCGATAACGTCACGGATGTTATCGGTGCCGGTCAGCAGCATGGTCAGACGGTCAAGACCGAATGCCAGACCTGCGTGCGGCGGGGTACCGTATTTCAGCGCGTCCAGCAGGAAGCCAAACTTCTCGCGCTGTTCTTGTTCGTTAATGCCGAGGATGCCGAACACCGTCTGCTGCATGTCACCACGGTGAATACGCACAGAACCGCCCCCCACTTCATAGCCGTTGATGACCATGTCGTAGGCGTTTGCTACCGCATCTTCCGGTGCTGCTTTCAGCTCGTCCGCCGTCATGTCTTTCGGTGAGGTGAACGGGTGGTGCATCGCGGTCAGGCCGCCTTCGCCGTCGTCTTCAAACATCGGGAAGTCGATAACCCACAGCGGCGCCCATTTGTTTTCGTCGGTCAGGCTCAGGTCTTTACCGAGTTTCAGACGCAACGCACCCAGCGCATCGGCAACCACTTTCTTGTTGTCCGCGCCGAAGAAGATCATGTCGCCGTCTTGTGCGCCGGTGCGCTCAAGAATCGCTTTGACGATGTCGGCGGTCAGGAATTTCGCCACCGGGCTGTTGATGCCTTCCATGCCTTTCGCACGTTCGGTCACTTTGATGTAAGCCAGGCCTTTCGCGCCATAGATCTTCACAAAGTTGCCGTATTCATCAATCAGCTTACGGGTCAGAGAAGCGCCGCCCGGTACGCGCAGTGCAGCAACGCGGCCTTTCGCGTCGTTAGCCGGGCCTGCGAACACCGCAAACTCAACGTTTTTCAGCAGGTCAGCAACGTCCACCAGCTCCATCGGGTTACGCAGGTCTGGTTTGTCGGAGCCGTAACGACGTTCCGCTTCAGCGAAGGTCATGATTGGGAACTGGCCCAGGTCGACGCCTTTAATGTCCAGCCACAGTTTGCGAATCAGGTCTTCCATCACTTCACGCACCTGCGGCGCGGTCAGGAAGGAGGTTTCCACATCGATCTGGGTGAATTCTGGCTGACGGTCAGCACGTAGGTCTTCGTCACGGAAGCATTTCACGATCTGATAGTAGCGATCGAAACCGGACATCATCAGCAGTTGTTTGAACAGCTGTGGAGACTGCGGCAGCGCGTAGAATTTGCCTTTATGTACGCGAGACGGCACCAGATAGTCGCGCGCGCCTTCCGGCGTGGCTTTGGTCAGCATCGGGGTTTCGATATCGAGGAAACCGTGGTCATCCATAAAGCGGCGCACGAAGCTGGTGATTTTAGCGCGGGTTTTCAGGCGCTGCGCCATCTCCGGACGACGCAGGTCCAGATAGCGGTATTTCAGACGCGCTTCTTCGGTGTTGACCTGGTTGGAATCCAGCGGCAACGGCTCAGAGCGGTTGATAATGGTCAGTTCGGTGGCAAATACTTCCACTTCACCGGTCGCCATATCGCTGTTAACGTTTTTCTCGTCACGAGCACGCACTGTGCCGGTCACCACGATGCAGAACTCATTACGCAGTTCGGAAGCAAGTTTGAATGCTTCTGCGTCCGGATCGAAGAACACCTGCACGATGCCTTCGCGGTCACGCATATCAATGAAAATAAGGCTGCCGAGATCACGACGACGATTGACCCAACCACACAGCGTCACCTGCTGCCCAACGTGGGACTTACGCAGCTGCCCGCAATATTCTGTACGCATGAGATATCCCTTAACTTTGCCGCAGGCTAATTGTTGCCTGCCGTGCAGGCGACGATGTCGCAGCTTTAACTGAATGTCACAACTGGATGAAAAAAGGGGGCTATTATACTGGAAATAATGGCTCACGATAAGCCCGATACCGCCCGTACGCGCGTTTGCTGCGCACGCTTAATGCGTATTCTCACAAAAATTAACAAAATTTGTAAACCGGGTGCAGCAAGATACCGCGTAAGGTAAGTGCGACCTCATTCATTTTTCAGGAGTTATCATGCTGGAGCTTAATGCTGCAAACACCGCCCTGGTGGTTATCGATTTACAGGAAGGTATCCTGCCGTTCGCCGGTGGTCCACACAGCGCTGAGGATGTGGTGAAACGTTCCGCGAAGCTTGCCGACGCGTTTCGCGCCAACAACGCACCGGTCATTCTGGTTCGCGTTGGCTGGTCTGCGGATTTTGCCGAAGCCTTAAAACAACCGGTTGATGCGCAGGCTGGCGGCCACGCTTTACCGGAAAACTGGTGGACGTACCCGGTGACATTGGGCAAAAAAGAGAGCGACATTGAGGTCACCAAACGCCAGTGGGGCGCTTTCTACGGTACCGATCTTGAGCTGCAACTGCGTCGTCGCGGTATCGACACCATCGTGCTGTGCGGTATTTCCACCAACATCGGCGTGGAATCCACCGCCCGTAACGCCTGGGAGCTGGGCTTTAACCTGGTGGTCGCCGAGGATGCCTGCTCTGCCGCCAGCAGCGAACAACATCAGGGTAGCATGACTCATATCTTCCCGCGCATTGGTCGCGTGCGCAGCAGCGAGGAGATCCTGGCCGCGCTATGATTTACCTTGGCCTGCCACAATGGTCGCACCCGAAATGGATGCGGCTTGGCATCACCAGCCTTGAAGACTATGCCCGCCACTTTAACTGCGTGGAGGGCAACACCACGCTGTATGCGCTACCGAAAGCCGAGATTGTCCAGCGCTGGTACGATCAAACCGGTGATGATTTCCGCTTTTGCTTTAAATTTCCGTCCACCATTTCCCATACCGCCTCGCTGCGCCAGTGTGGCGATCTGACGCAGGAATTTTTCACCCGTCTTGCGCCGCTGGAAACACGGATCGGCCAGTACTGGTTACAGCTCCCCGCCACCTTTGGTCCGCGCGATCTTCCGGCACTGTGGGCGTTCCTGGATGGGCTTCCGACTGATTTCACCTACGGCGTCGAAGTGCGTCACCCGGAATTTTTTGCCAAAGGTGAAATAGAGCTGGCGCTTAATCGCGGACTGCATCAGCGCGGCGTTAACCGGGTGATCCTCGATAGCCGCCCGATACACAGCGCCATCCCGCACAGTGAAGCGGTCATTGATGCCCAGCGCAAGAAGCCCAAACTGCCGGTTCATGCACTGGTCACCGCGCAAAACCCATTGATCCGCTTTATCGGTGGCGACGACATGGAACAGAATCGTCAATTATTCAGCGTCTGGCTGGAGAAGCTGCCGCAGTGGGAACAGCACAGCACGCCGTACCTTTTTTTGCACACGCCGGATAACGGCCAGTCGCCGGAACTCGTGGACGCGCTGTGGAAAGATCTGCAACAGGCGCTGCCGTCGCTGGGCACTGCTCCGTCCATTCCGCTGCAATCTTCTCTTTTCTGAACGGATTACCTATCATTGTAAAGCCATCCGCGAAGAAAGGGAGTTTGTATGGTAAGCGCGCTTTATGCCGTGCTGGGTGCGTTACTGCTCATTAAGTTTTCATTTGATGTTGTGCGTCTGCGTACGCAATACCGCGTTAGCTATGGCGACGGTGGTTTTAGCGAGTTGCAAAGCGCTATTCGCATTCACGGTAATGCCGTGGAATACATTCCGCTGGCGTTGGGTTTACTGTTGTTCATGGAGATGAACGGCGCTGAAACCTGGATGGTTCACGTGTGCGGCATCCTGCTCATTGCCGGGCGCTTAATGCATTACTACGGGCTTCATCATCGGCAGCTCAGCTGGCGTCGTTCCGGTATGAGCGCCACCTGGAGTTCACTGCTGCTGATGGTGCTGGCAAACCTGTGGTATATGCCGTGGGAGTTGGTTTTCTCCCTGCATTAGCGCACAATACGCCACTTTGTTTTCCCGGATGTTTACATTATGTCTAACCGCGACATGCTTTTTTCCGCGCCTATCGCCAGCCTGGGCGACTGGACCTTCGATGAACGGGTTGCCGAAGTCTTCCCGGATATGATCCAGCGCTCCGTACCGGGTTACTCCAATATTATCTCGATGATCGGCATGCTGGCGGAGCGCTTTGTTCAGCCGCAGACGCAGATTTACGACCTGGGCTGTTCCTTAGGTGCCGCGACGCTTTCCGTGCGCCGCAATATTCATCACGATGGCTGCAAAATCATTGCCGTGGATAACTCTCCGGCCATGGTTGAACGCTGCCGTCGTCATATTGATGCCTACAAAGCGCCGACGCCGGTCGAGGTTATCGAAGGCGATATTCGCGATATCACCATTGAAAATGCTTCCATGGTGGTGCTGAATTTTACCCTGCAATTTCTTGAGCCCGACGAACGCCAGGCGCTGCTGGATAAAATTTATCAGGGGCTGAACCCCGGCGGCGCGCTGGTGCTGTCGGAAAAATTCAGTTTTGAAGATGCCAATGTCGGCGAGCTGTTATTCAACATGCACCATGACTTTAAACGCGCCAACGGCTACAGCGAGCTGGAAATCAGCCAGAAGCGCAGCATGCTGGAAAATGTGATGCTGACGGATTCGGTCGAAAAGCATAAATCTCGTCTGCAACAGGCCGGGTTTGAACACAGCGAAGTCTGGTTCCAGTGCTTTAACTTTGGCTCGCTGATTGCGCTAAAGGCAGGTAAAGCGGCATGATCACGTTCGACCGTTTTTATCAGCAAATCGCCGTCAGCCCGCTGTCCCACTGGTTAGAAACCCTGCCGGCGCAGATTGCCGCCTGGCAGCGCGAGCAGCTTCATGGCCAGTTCAAACAGTGGACCAACGCCGTCAATTTCTTGCCCGAACTGACGCCGTCGCATCTTGATTTGCTCAATAGTGTCACCGCCGAGAGCGAAACGCCGTTAAGCGCCGGGCAACTAACGCGTATGGAAACCCTGCTGCGCCACCTGATGCCGTGGCGTAAAGGGCCTTATTCCCTGTATGGCATCAACATCGACACCGAATGGCGTTCCGACTGGAAATGGGACCGCGTGTTGCCGCATCTGTCTGATTTGCAGGGGCGTACCATTCTCGATGTGGGCTGCGGCAGCGGCTACCATATGTGGCGCATGATTGGCGCAGGGGCCAGACTGGCGGTGGGTATCGACCCGACGCAACTGTTCCTGTGCCAGTTCGAAGCGGTACGTAAGCTGCTGGGTGACGATCGACGCGCCCATTTATTGCCGCTGGGCATTGAGCAACTGCCTGCCCTGAACGCCTTCGATACCGTGTTTTCTATGGGCGTACTTTATCACCGCCGCTCCCCGCTTGAGCACCTGTGGCAATTGAAAGATCAGCTGGTGAAAGACGGCGAGCTGGTACTGGAAACGCTGGTTGTTGAAGGTGATGAGCATACCGTGCTGGTGCCGGGTGACCGCTATGCGCAGATGCGTAACGTCTACTTTATTCCGTCTGCGGCGGCGCTGAAAAACTGGCTTGAGAAGTGCGGCTTTGTCGATGTACGTATCGCTGATGTTTGCGCGACAAGCATTGAAGAGCAGCGCGGTACATCGTGGATGGTGACCGAGTCGCTGGCAGATTTCCTCGACCCGAATGACAACACGAAGACCATTGAAGGCTACCCTGCCCCGGTGCGTGCGGTGTTGATCGCCAGAAAGCCGTAGTATTCCCCTCACTACTCAGTGAAAAATCGTGCATAAGTAAAAAACCACCTGCATAGCAGGTGGCATTGATAACGCCCCATAGGGGCGTACTCAGTCCAGACTCTGAGAGTCTT
>NZ_CBFFRL010000047.1:0-28622 GCF_965644215.1 Phytobacter sp. V69 | reverse complement strand
CGCCCGGGTAAATGAGGTTCCAGTAAACTCCATACATTGTCAGAAATATCGTGGCGCCGATAGGCTGGAATAGTCATGATAATAGGGCCTTCTGATTAGAAGGCCCTATTATCAATGATTTTTATCCTCGTGACGACACTATCTAGGGGGCGGTGAAATTGTCATGTTTTTGCTGTTATCTGGCATAAAGCTATACAGTCGCTGTGTCCTGTTTTCGTTACATTAGTGTTAACACAAACCCGGAGAAAGCACTATGAGCTATGTATCGGACATCCCCGCCGCCTCGCCTGAGGTCACCGCCAGCCACTTTTTACGTCGCCTGAGCGTCGAGACCGATTGTGCCGACGTCCACCACGCGCTGACAAACGAGGACCAGGACTTTGTCTTGCTGCATGTGGTGGGGAGCCCGGAGACATTCGCCCGACGTCATGTCCCTGGTGCGATTCATCTGCCGCACGCGCAGATGACAGCGGAGCGCATGGCGCAATGGCCGCACGACACGCTGTTTGTTGTCTACTGTGCCGGTCCACACTGCAACGGTGCGGACAGGGCGGCGCTCAAGTTGGCGCGGATGGGGCTGGCGGTGAAAATCATGCTCGGCGGGATAACCGGCTGGGAAGATGAAGGGTTCACATTTGCGGCAAGTTGAATTTTTTTCATGTGTGATGAGAAAATCTCGTTTGCCACACGGATGCTGCATGTGACATTTTACTTGGACATTTAGTCGTCCAGATGGCTAAATGTCCAAGTAATGAACTATCACGTCGGTAAACTATCTGGACCGGCGTGCAAGGAGAACACCATGCAGCGACATCAGGCCCCGTTCCGCGCAGACGTAGTTGGCAGTTTTTTACGCCCGGACGCCATTAAACAGGCACGCCAGCAATATGCGCAGGGCAGCATCAGCGCTCAACAGCTGCGCTCCGTGGAGAATGAGGCGATTCGCCATGTGGTTCAGCAGCAGTGCGACTGCGGCCTGCACGTGGTTACCGACGGTGAGTTCCGCCGCGCATGGTGGCACTTCGACTTCTTTGATGGCCTGCAGGGCGTGGAGCGCTACGACTCTGACAAAGGCATTCAGTTTAATGGCGTCCAGACCAAAGCACACGGCGTGCGCGTGACCGGAAAACTCGGTTTTGGCGATCACCCGATGCTCGAAGATTTCGTCTACCTGAAAAGCATCAGCGGCAATGCCCAGCCGAAGATGACCATTCCAAGCCCGAGCGTGCTGCATTTCCGTGGCGGGCGTAAAGATATCGACGCTACCGTTTACCCGGACCTGGCGGACTATTTTGACGATCTGGCTACCACCTGGCGCGATGCGATCCATGCCTTCTACGCCGCAGGTTGCCGTTATTTGCAACTGGACGATACCGTCTGGGCCTACCTGTGCTCCGACGATCAGCGTCGCCAGATCTGTGAACGCGGCGAAGACCCGGATGAGCTGGCCCGTATCTATGCCCGCGTGCTGAATAAAGCGCTGGAAGGTAAACCGGCTGATTTAACAATTGGCCTGCATGTGTGTCGAGGTAATTTCCGCTCGACCTGGATTTCCGAAGGCGGCTATGAGCCGGTGGCAGAAGTGCTGTTTGGCAGCGTCAACGTCGATGCGTTCTACCTCGAGTATGACAATGATCGTTCCGGCGACTTCGCGCCACTGCGCTTTGTTCGTCCGGGCAAGCAGCAGGTGGTTTTAGGCCTTATCACTACCAAAAACGGTGAGCTGGAAAATCCGGAAGGCATCAAAGCACGTTTGCAGGAAGCGGCAAAGTATGTCGACCTGAGCCAGCTGTGCCTGAGCCCACAATGTGGCTTTGCCTCAACGGAAGAGGGGAACTCGCTGACACCAGAGCAACAATGGGATAAAGTGCGCCTTGTCACGCAGATTGCTGAGCAGGTGTGGTAAGCCACAAGTCACAGCGACAAATCAGAATGCCATGGACATGCGGGGAACCCTGCATGTCCTTTCTTTATTGCTGCTGCCGCAAAAATGAACAGAATGGAGTCATTGATGACGATGAAAAGGAATGAAGCCTACTCTTTGCGCGGAGTGTATTTGTGAACGCAGTAGCGCAGACGTCGCGTGGTCAACGGGCCTTTCACTCTACTTCCTTTCGCTATCTGTTCTTTGGCCGCCTGCTCACAGTACTGGGAAACGGCATTGCCCCCATCGCGCTGGCGTTTGCGGTGCTGGATATCGGCGGTTCCGCAACGGACTTAGGTCTGGTGGTGGCGGCACGTTCACTGTTTAACGTGATCTTCTTGCTACTGGGCGGCGTGCTGGCGGATCGCTATTCGCGCAGCCTGGTGCTGGTCTCTTCGTCGCTGGTGGCGGCGCTGGCCCAGGGGATTGTCGCCTGGCTGGTGCTGGACGGCAGCGCCACCATTATGTTGCTGGCGGTGCTTGGCGCACTGAACGGCGCGGCGGCGGGCATTGCGCTGCCCGCCTCGTCGGCGATGGTGCCGCAAACGGTGCCGGTACGCAGCCTGCGCGAAGCCAATGCCTTTATTCAGCTTGGCGTCTATGGCGGCACGGTCATTGGCGCGTCGCTGGGCGGGATGCTCACCAGCACCATCGGCCCTGGCTGGGGGCTGGCGATCGACGCCCTCGGTTTTGCAGCCTCCGCGCCGCTCTATTTACTGATTCGCGTGGGGGCTATCGCTGCCCACGACTCGCAGTCCAACATCCTGCAGGATTTGCGCGATGGCTGGAAAGAGTTCATCGCCCGCACCTGGGTCTGGTCGATTGTGGCGCAGTTCACCATCGTCAATGCGGCATTCAGCGGCGTGGCGATGGTGCTTGGCCCCATTGTGGCGGATGAATCATTTGGCCGCACCGGCTGGGGGCTGGCCGTGGCGGCGCAAAGTGTTGGCCTGATCGTCGGCTCGCTGATTGCGCTGCGCTGGCGGCCCCGGCGTGACCTGTTTATCGGCGTGATGCTGGTTATCTTCTGCGCGCTACCGCTGCTGGTGCTGGGATTGTCTCCCGACACGCCGCCGCTGATGGCGGGCTTTTTCCTGGCCGGGGTGAGCTTCGGTCTGTTTGGTGTGGTGTGGGCGCAGTCGCTGCAAACGCATATCCCGCCGGAAAAACTGGCGCGGGTGTATGCTTACGACGCGATGGGCTCGTTTGTGGCGATCCCGGTGGGGGAAATTGCCGCCGGTCCGCTGGCGCAGCACTACGGTAGCACGGAGGTCCTGCTGACCTGCGCGCTGGCGGTGGTGCTGGCGACGGTGGCGGCCTGTTTTGTCCCCGCCATCCGTTTGCTCGACAACACCCCGCAGATTCGTTCGAACAATTAAACGGCAGGCGTTAACTCGCCTGCATCAGCGGCAGCGGTTTTGCCTGCATGCCCCGCAGCATCATCAGCCACGCCAGCACGATGGCGACCATCATAATGACGAATAGCGTCCAGGATGGCAGGGTGGTCAGGATAATCCCGGTTAACAGCGGGTTCATCGCCGCGCCCAGCCAGCCCAGCGCCTGGGCAGAGAAGTAGCTTGCTTTCATTCCCGGCGGGGCAATGTTGTCAATCAGCATGTACTCGCCGTGAGCATAAATGACTTCACCCAGCGTGAAGATTGCCGCCGAGACGCCCCAGAACCACAGGTTGTTTCCGGAGAACATAAACCCACCCAGTCCCAGCACAAAACAGACGGTACCGAAGGCCATTAACGGGCGCAGGTTATTTGCCGTGAGCTTACTGCCGAGCCCATATTGCAGCGTCACCACCACCGCGGCGTTGACGGGCAGCACTACGGCCACCACTTTTTCGGCAAAGTCGCCGTCGGCAATCGACATCACATACTGCGCAATGCACGAGGCAAACGACCCGGCGACAAACGACGCCAGCAGCCCTGATAACGTAAACCAGCGCAGCGCACGGTCGCGCAGCAGTACCGATGGCGACCAGACCGCGCTGTTTTCGTGGCCTTCTGCCACATTGACGCGGCGCACAAACAGCTGAATAAACGCCAGTGGCACCGCCGAGCAAAAGGCGGCGAGCCAGAAGGGCAGATTGATGCTGTACATCACCAGCATCGTGCCGATGGGGGGCCCGATGGTCCAGCCGATATTAATAAAGGTGTAGTTGATGGAGAAAATCCGCGCCTTGGCCGCTGGCCCCAGGGTGTCAGAGAAATAGGCTTTCAGAACGGTTGCAAATACCGAGTAGGCGCAGTTAATCAGCGAGAAAAACAGCACCACCAGACCGGCATGGTTGACCAGCGGGATCGCGCTAAAGCCAAACAGGAAGGCGGCGATGGCCAGCAGCATATAGCTTTTTTTATCGAACTTATCCGCCAGAATCCCGAAGCCCAGACTAAAGACCACGCCGATGGTGAGTGCAATCGACATCGCATAGCCCACCTGGTCGACGGACATGGCGTACTGACGATTGAGATAAATAGTCATGAATGGCAGCGTTGCGCCACGACCAATGGTTAACAGTAACGACGACGCCAGCAGCGCGGCGGTGGAGCGCTTTTGTTTTGAGATCATTTTCATGCCCGACAATGCCTGTTGTTATAATTTTTTGTGATGTCTAACAGCAATAACATGCATAAAGCGTGATGTACATCGGTTGATTTATCCCAGGATGCCAAAACTGACCTGCCAAAATTAATGATCTGTCTCTGGACTGATTTTTGCGTTAACGTAAATTTTTTACAAAAGTTGAAAAAAACAGGGGCGAAGAATGACGCGTAAAGATGGGCTGCTGGCGCTGTTGGTGGTGGTATGGGGCCTGAATTTTGTGGTGATCAAAGTTGGGCTGCACAATATGCCTCCACTTATGCTGGCGGGTTTACGCTTTGTACTGGTGGCGTTTCCGGCATTGCTGTTTGTAGCGCGACCGAAAGTGCCGCTGAGCTTACTGCTGGGCTACGGGTTAACCATCAGTTTCGGGCAGTTTGCTTTCTTGTTTTGCGCCATTAAATTCGGCATGCCTGCGGGTCTGGCATCCCTGGTTTTACAGGCGCAGGCGTTCTTTACCATCATCCTCGGTGCGGGCGTGTTCGGCGAGCGTTTGCAGGGGAAACAGCTGGCGGGTATCGCGCTGGCGGTCTTTGGCGTACTGGTGCTGATTGAGGCCAGCCTCACCGGGCAACACATCCCGCTGATTGGTTTTGTGCTCACCCTTGCGGCGGCATTCAGCTGGGCCTGTGGCAACATCTTCAACAAAAAGATCATGAGCCATACCTCTCGCCCACCGGTGATGTCGCTGGTGGTCTGGAGCGCGCTGATCCCTATCATTCCGTTTATGGTGGCGTCGCTGATTTTTGAAGGCCCGGCACCGATGCTGCAAAGCCTGGTCAGCATTGACCTGACCACCATCCTGTCGCTGCTTTATCTGGCGTTTGTGGCGACGATTATCTGCTATGGCATCTGGGGTTCACTGCTCGGGCGTTATGAGACCTGGCGCGTTGCGCCGCTGTCACTGCTGGTGCCCGTTGTGGGGATGGCCAGTGCTGCGCTGCTGCTCGGTGAATCGCTGTCTTTACTGCAACTGGGCGGGGCGATGCTGATTATGGCGGGGCTGTACATCAACGTGTTTGGTTTTCGTATCAGTCGTGCGGCTCAGGCGTAAGGCATAAAAAAGCCCCGCCGATGGCGGGGCAAACACGCCTAGGTGCGCTCATTGTAATAAGGCACGCCTAACTCGTCGGATTTATCACTGCCGGAGCCCATATGGTTGAAGTCGAAAGGCGACTGGTTATGGGCGGTGGGCATTATCATAGCGTCACGTGGGTTTTGTTTCGCAGGGTGTGCGAATTGTTCCGCATAACTCTGGCCGGTCAGTAACACCATCACGGTGAGGGCGGCACAGGCAATACGTTTCATGATTTCCTCGATACGTCTTTAAAGCAGGCGATTAGCAATTACAGTGGTTTAACGGAAATAGATAACGGTTCTCACCGGGTATCTCTGTTACGCGATATTTGTGTGGCGGCACGTCAAAGTAGTTTTTGAACGTGCGGGTCAGGGTCTGTTGTGATTCAAACCCATAGCGCTCCGCAAGATACAGAATCGGTTCATTGCTGCCCTTAAGCTTCTGTGCGATTTCAGTCAGCTTACGGCTGCGAATGTATTGCCCCAGCGAGTGGCCCGTCTCTTTTTTAAACATCCGTTGCAGGTGCCATTTGGAGTAACCCGAACGCTCAGACACTTTTTCCAGTGAGAGCGGCGATTCCAGGTTATCTTCGATCCAGTCCAAAATGCTATGAATAGTGATGGCGTCAGTATTGCGTCTGGACATCGTCATACCTCTTTTTGTTACGGCAAGATTTTCTTGAGCAAATGCTCCAGAGTTGCCACTTCTTCTGCCGTTAAGTTTTTTGTTAATTCCTGATTCAGGTTTTGTCCTACTAATTGATGACATTGCTCACACAGCGCCGCGCCGTCGGTGGTCAATTGCACCAGCACGCCGCGTTTGTCATGCGGATTAGGTTTACGTTCGATCCAGCCTTTACAGACCAGTCGGTCAAGCATGCGCGTCAGCGCACCGAGGTCGACGGAGAGGATCTTTTTTAGTTCGACCGGGGTGATACAACCCTGACAGCGGATAGAACAGAGCACTTTAAACTGCGTGGCGGTGATATCCAGCGGCGCGAGGTAGTCGTTAAGTAAGCGATCTTTTTTTTGGTTAACCATGTGGATCAGGCGGCCAAGTGGAATGATTTCGTTAAACAGATCACTTGTGCTTTTCACAATGGTTGCCCCGGCAAGTATATTAGTCACGGCAGATATTATTGCTCAGGCAAGTATAAGTCAACTGAATGAATTAGCTTATGCCACGATTTGCTAAAGTCGCGTTATGGGCGTTTTTTTATTCGCATATGTACATGTATTTATTAGTTAAACTAATACATCAGGAAAGCGGGTGCCCTGCGGGGTGGGTTCCAGATATACTTGCCGATACGTTTGTCTGCTGTGGAGCGCCCTGTTAAATGATGGATTTACTGAAAGCGATTGGCCTTGGACTGGTGGTGCTCTTGCCGCTGGCGAACCCGCTAACCACCGTTGCGCTCTTCCTCGGGCTGGCGGGCAATATGAACAGCGCCCAGCGCAATCAACAGGCGCTGATGGCCTCAATCTATGTCTTTGTCATCATGATGGTGGCGTACTACGCCGGACATCTGGTGATGAATACCTTCGGGATTTCGATTCCCGGTCTGCGTATCGCCGGCGGGTTGATCGTGGCCTTTATCGGTTTTCGCATGTTGTTCCCGCCGCAGAAAATCCATGAAGCGCCGGAAATTAAAACCAAATCGGAAGAGCTGGAAGAAGAGCCGACGGCCAATATCGCCTTCGTTCCACTGGCAATGCCAAGTACGGCCGGGCCAGGGACGATTGCGATGATCATCAGTTCCGCCTCGACCATCCGTGAAAGCACGACTTTTCCTGAATGGGTGCTGTGGATTGCGCCGCCGCTGATTTTTGCCGCCGTGGCGGTGATTCTGTGGGGATGCTTGCGCAGCTCCGGTGCAATCATGCGGCTGGTAGGCAAGGGCGGTATTGAGGCGATTTCCCGCCTGATGGGTTTTTTGCTGGTCTGTATGGGCGTGCAATTTATCATCAACGGCGTGCTGGAAATCATTACGACTTACCCCGCGGGCGTCTGATGCGGCAACCACTATTGTCCTTCCTGCTTATTGCGGCGTTGGCGATTGCCGGTTGCCAGCAGTCGCGGGAACAACAACAGCCGCCGCTGGGGCAGACAAGCTTTGCGGAGTATCAGCAGCAAACCCGTGACTGGGTGGCGGCACATCGGTCATTCCAGACGCTGGATAAAACCCGAGAGCTCACCTGGAACACACCGCAGGAGTGGCGTCCGGCGCACAAAGCTACCCGGGGGATCCTGCTAATTCACGGGCTTGGCGACGCCCCAGGTTCGTTTACCGACATCGCCCCTGAGCTGGCAAAACAGGGTTTCCTGGTGCGTACGGTGCTGCTGGCAGGGCACGGCACGCGCCCAATGGACATGCTGAACGTCAGCGTTGACCAGTGGCGTGAAGTGGTCAACGAGCAGGCCACTATCCTGGAAAAAGAGGTGGGGAACGTATGGCTGGGCGGCTTCTCAACCGGCGGCAACCTCGCGCTGGAATATGCCCTGCAACATCCGCAGGTGCAGGGGCTGTTGCTGTTCTCTCCGGCGATAAAATCGAATACCCGCTACGATTTTCTCGCCCCGGCGGCAGCCGTATTTCGCGACTGGCTGCGTCCACCGAGCGCGGTCTTCCCTCAGCAGATTGCGACCCGTTATCTGCGCGTGCCAACCAACGGTTTTGCTCAGTTCTATCGTACCAGCGCTTCCGCACAGCAACTGGTGACGCACCAGACGTGGAACAAGCCGGTGCTGATGGTGTTGAGCGAGCACGACTCGGTGCTCAATACCGCCTGGATCCTCGACCAGTTCGAGAAAACCTTTACCCATCCGGCCAGTCGTGTGATCTGGTACGGGCTGGCGCGCGCCGAGGTGGCGGCTGACGCCAGAGTGCTGGTTAAGCCTGATTATCTGCCCGCAGAGCGCATCAGCCAGTTTTCGCATATGTCGGTGCTGTTCTCCCCACGTAACCCGGTCTACGGCCGCCACGGCAGCGTGGTGCTTTGTGCGAACGGGCAGCCGGATGCGGCGACGAAGCGCTGTCTGAACGGCGAAGAGGTCTGGTACTCAGACTGGGGGCTGGTGGAGCCCGATAAAGTTCACGCGCGACTGACCTGGAACCCGTGGTTTGACTGGCAGACGCAGGTGATGAACGAGGTGGTGGCAGGGGGATAAATCGCATCAGCCGGGCAATCATCTACCCGGCTGACGGTGAGATATTACATATGGTGCGGTTGCTGCTGGTCTTCCAGCGAGACCGGCCAGCGGCGGAAAATCACCACCGACCAGACCAGAGCGGCCAGTGCCGGAATGGCACCCGCATAGCCAATGGCGGACATCGACCACTGCAGGCTGACTTGGTTACCGACCAGCGCGCCCGCGCCGATACCGATATTGAAAATCCCGGAGAACAGTGACATCGCCACGTCGGTGGCATCCGGTGCCAGCGCCAGCACTTTCACCTGCATCCCTAGGCCGATAATCATAATCGCGACACCCCAGAAGATGCTCAGCACGGCAAGGTTCATCTCGCTGTCTGCCGCAGGACGCAGCAGCAACAGGGACATCACCAGCAGGCCAATCGCGCCGCTGATAAGACTGGACGCATGCTTATTACCCAGTTTGCCGAACAGCACGCTGCCGACAATTCCCGCACCGCCGAGAATCAGCAGCAATACTGTTGCGAAATTACCGCTAAAACCCGCCACATTTTGCACGAACGGCTCAATATAGCTGTAGGCGGTGTAGTGCGCGGTGACTACAACCACCGTCAACAGATAGATGCACAGCAGCGCCGGGCGACGGAACAGCTCAGGCAGGCTGCGCAGTGAACCAGAGTGCTCGCTGGGCAGTTTTGGCAGCAGTTTGATCAGGCACATCATGGTAATCAGCGCGCCAAAAACGATAGCGAAGAACGTGGTTCGCCAGCCGAAATATTGCCCGACGACGCGGCCAATCGGAATACCCAGCACCATTGCCAGCGCGGTACCGGTGGCGATAAGGCTCAGCGCCTGGGCGCGTTTGCCCGCCGGAGCGAGACGAATGGCCAGAGAGGCAGTAATCGACCAGAAAATGGCGTGGGCAAACGCGATGCCGATACGGCTAATCACCAGCACATGGAAGTTCCACGCCAGGAAAGAGAGCACATGGCTGCCAATAAACAGAACGAACAGGGCAATCAGCAGTTTGCGGCGTTCTACCTTGCTGGTGAGCAGCATAAACGGCAGCGACATCAGCGCCACAACCCAGGCGTAGATGGTTAGCATAATGCCGACCTGCGGGGTTTCCATGTCAAAACTTTGTGCAATGTCCGACAGCAGCCCCACGGGCACGAACTCAGTGGTATTAAAAATAAACGCAGCAACGGCCAGCGTAACCACCCGGAGCCACGCGACTTTTCGTGAAACCATTTGTGTTGTCATATGTTTTTTTGGGATCAGTTACAGGAGAAGGAGATGTGCAGATCTTAGATCTATTTCTGCTCAAAATACAAACTTTTTGTGATGAGTGTCTCATTTCTTGTTGGGGTATGACGATGCCTGTTGAAACAAAAAGAAATACAAGGGAAAAACGAAGGAAAAGCAAAGTAAAACAAGAGGAAAGGCTATGCACACAATCGACTTCTATATGGTGGACGCGTTCAGCGACCGTACGTTTGGCGGCAACGCCGCAGCCGTTTGTCCGCTGACGGAATGGTTGCCGGATGATGTGCTGCTGAAAATGGCGCAACAACACAAGCAGTCTGAGACAGCGTTCTTTGTTCGTAACGACGACGGTTTTGAGCTGCGCTGGTTTACCACGCAGTACGAAATCAACCTTTGCGGCCATGCCACGCTTGCCGCCGCGCACGTCATATTTGAATATCTGGATTACCCGGATACGCAGATTAACTTCGCCACCCGTTTTGTCGGTCCGCTCACCGTGAGTCGCAAAGGCGACTGGCTGACGCTGGACTTCCCAGCCTGGCAGACGGGGTTGGTGGAAGCGCCGCCTGCGCTGCTGTTTGAAACGCTGGGTATCACCAAGGCCAAAGAGGTACGAGTGGCGCGTGATTACATGGTGGTGCTGGAAAATCAGCAGCAGGTTGAGGCCATCACCCCGAATATCAACGCCATGATCCCGTTAAAGAAAATGGTTTGCATTACCGCGCCCGGTGATGAGCATGATTTTGTTAGCCGCTTTTTCTGTCCGGGTGAATCCGTGCCGGAAGACCCGGTTACCGGTTCAACCCATAGCATGCTGATTCCGTACTGGGCAGAAAAACTCGGCAAAAACGCCCTGCAGGCGCGCCAGGTATCTGCCCGTGGCGGCGATCTGCGCTGCGAAGCGCGTGGCGAAAGGGTGTCGATTGGCGGCCAGGCCACCACCTATCTGATTGGCAAAATCTATTTGCGCTGAGAAATAAAAATGGGTGACAGTGTCACCCATTTTGTTGGACCACAATGCTGGATGCGGCCAACGCCTTATCCGGCCTACAAACAATAAGCCTGGCCCTTCACTTAAGCGATGCGCCGCCGCAAATCACCAGCTCTTGCCCGGTAATGGCGGCTGCGTCCGCTGACAACACAAACCCCACCAGTGCGGCCACTTCCTCAGGCTTAATCAAGCACCCGATGGGTGGCATATTGGGTGGCGAACTTTCGCGTCCGGGTGCACTGAGCATCGGCGTTTGCGTCGCACCGGGGGCGACCACGTTGGCGGTGATGCCGCGTGGGGCAAGCTCAGCCGCCCAGCTACGCACCATTCCGACCAGCGCCGCCTTGGTGGCAACATACTGCGATCGTCCCGCCGCGCCGCGCGATGTCCGGCTGCCCACCACCACAATTCTGCCACCAGAGGACATCTGTGGGGCGAAGTGATTGACCAGCGTTTCCGCCGCCAGCACGTGCAGTTGCCACAACCGCTGGCTAACCTCATGCGTTAACTCACCTAGCGGTGCTGCGGCCATCATCCCGGCGGCATGAATCACCGCATGGGGTACAGGCAGGGTGGTTAGCACATCACGCAGCGCCGCGCTGTCGCTGAGATCGACGCATACGCTGTTAAACTGCGCGCTGTCGCGGGTGACTTTCGAGCGGCTAAGCCCGGTGACATTCCACCCCTGGCCGAGTAGGCGGCTGACGATGGCTTCGCCGATACCCGAACTTGCTCCTGTTACGATCGCATGCGGCATGTTTACACCTCCAGCAGCGTGCGCGGAACTTTAAACACCGCTTTGCGGATCGTCATCGGTTCTGCCGCCGCGCACAGGGCCTGGTGCGGCTCGCCCGGTAAAAACACCGCAAAATCACCCGCCTGCAATAACATGCTCACCGGCAGTTCGGCGGTGGTGGTGATAAACAGATCCGGCTTACGCTCCTCATCGGTTGCCAGAGGCGCGTACTGCGTACCGGCACAGATTATCTCTTCACCTGTCAGCAATACCTGAATATCTGCCCACTGGTGGTGATATTCCGTATGGCGGACTTCACGCAGTTGCGTATTGGCCGGGCCGACGGTGCAGAACCACTCTGCACCGGACAACTGAAACCGGCCATCGTCGCGCGCCTGCAGTTCATCGAATGCACACTGAGGAAGCGCGAGGATATCGCGCAGTACCGCAGGCAACCCTGCCTGCGGCAGGGCGTCAAGATTGCCAAAAATCACACTGACTCCTTAACCCATTCCGGCGATACGCGAACGTATTTAATCGCTTGGCGGAAATAGGTATAAGCGATATGCAAACTGCCGTCCGCACCTTGTTTGATGCTCGGGTAGGAGAACTCGCGGTTCAGTTTTTCCTGTGAGTTATTGGTCATGCAATAGCCGTCACCTTCGTCCAGATGACGTTGCCACGGCCAGCTTTTCCCGCCGTCAGGCGAAATTGCCACGGTCATCGGCGCACGCGGTGCACCCCAGAACGCGCTGCGACCGCTGGTCACTTCCGGTTCTTTGCGGCTATCGCCATCGTCGATTTCGTCATACAGCGAAGCACGACGTTCCTGCGCACCGGCGGCACTCATGTAGTTAAAGACCAATGCCAGATTGCCGTCCGCCAGCGTCGTAACCTGAATGGACGAGTTGTTGTTTGGTAACGTTGTCGGCTCCGGCACGGACCAGCTTTCACCGCCGTCGGTCGACTGGCTGTAATAGATGTTATCCGCCCAGCGACTGCGGAAAAGCGCAACCAGGGTTCCATTGTGCAGTGCAGCGATGTTCATGTGCACGCAACCAAGGCTTTCCGGGACTTCCACATCGCGCCAGGTTTTCCCCTGGTCGGCGGAGATTTTTACCGCGCTGATGTCATCATTACCGACCCATTTCTCGCCCGGTTTGGTGCGGCAATAGAAGACCGGCAGCAGCCAGTTGCCATTTTCCAGCACGGTGAGCGGCTGGCGAATAAAGGTGCCCGGTTTATCCAGCAGGGTGGCGATCTCGCCCCAGCTCGCGCCAAGGTCATTCGACTGGCAGTAGCGCACAATTGCCGTGTCCTGATTGCCGGAAAGCTGGGCGGTCCACATCAGCCACAGCACGTTATCCGGGGCGAGGAACAGCACCGGGTTTTGCTCGGAACGGCTGGCATCTTCAGACAGTTTTACCGCCTCGCTCCAGCTGTCGCTGCCCGGTGCGAGGCGCGAGCCCCACACGGAAATATCCGCAACGCCTTCCTGGGTGCCGCCAAACCAGACGCACATCAGCGTGCCATCGGGCAGCGGCAGAATGTTGGCCGCGTGGTTTTGCGGGCAGGGTGAGGGCAGCATCGCGCTGATGACACGAGCATCTTCTTGCTGACGTAATACGCCATCGCGATTAACAGTAACGGACATATCAAACTCCACTATTTTGTACAGGTGTTGGTGCTTTTGTTTTCGCCTTCGCGTGTGCTTTGTTCGGGATAATGCGGTCCAGGGCCATAATCACCGCCGGAGTAATCAGCGCGATATACATGTTGTTGATACCGAACGGGTCGCCCAGCACATACCACAGTGATGTCACGACGCAGGAGCCAATCAGGCCAGCGTTCGCGCCACGGGTGCTTTTAAAGAACGGCGCATAGAAGGCAATCACCGCAACCACCGTGATGGACAGACGGATAGCACGGGTAAAGAACGACAGTTTCAGCACTTCCGGAACCAGCAGCACGAAAATCAGCGGCAGGAAGCCAATCAGTAACGATAACCAGCGCGTGGCTTTAAATTCTTGCTCTGGCGTTGGGTTACGGTAAGGCACATAGAAATCTTTCACCACCAGCGAGGCGATAGCCAATGCCACGGTACTGACGCTCACGAAAATGGATGCAACAAGTGACGTTGTCACGAGTCCGGCAATCCATGGGTTCATGTCCTGCAGGAAAATCGGCATTGCATACAGGCTGTTAATTTCCGGGTGCAGGTATTTTGCCGCCACGCCGATAACGGCGATCGCCAGCGCAATCGGCATACAGAAGAAAAATGCAATCCAGGTGGAACGCTTCGCAGACTGCACATCTTTGGTCGAACAGATGGCCTGAATCACGAACTGGGTACAGAAAATGGAGCCGATAGTCCCAATCAACCAGGCGAAAATGGTGCTGGCACCGAAGTTACCGTCCCAGGTCCAGTAGAAGTCCGGCATTTTCTGGACCATCGGGGTGAAACCACCGGTTTTGTACAGTGCAAAACCCATGATGACCAGAATACCGAAGTACTTAAGCGCACTGTGCAGCAGGGTAACCCAGGCCACGCCTTTCATCCCGCCGTAGGCAAAGTAGAAGGTACTGACGATGGCGGTAATAAAGGCGGCCACCGGCAGGCTCACTTTTAATACCGTAGAAATCGCCGCCGCGCCGCTCACGTAGTTGCCGACGTTCACCAGTAGCAAGGCATAAATCATGATGATAGAAATGATGTTTTTGGTGCTGTTGCCGTACTTCTCTGCAATCGCGCCGGAGATAGTAATTTTGCCGGTGTTATAAATACGTTTGACCAGCAGCAGGCCGAAAATCGGGAAGCCGATCGCCGCACCCAGTACCGACCAGGAGGCAGCGATCCCGCCTTCGAAGGCCGCCTGTGCGGTACCGACGGTTGATTTCGCGCCAATGTATTCAGACATTAATAAGATACCAACGATAAAGGCCGGCATCGCGCGGGAGCCTTCCATAAAGTCGCCGGAGTTTTTACTGCGTAAACGGAACGTAAGCCAGGTGGTAAAGACGATATAGGCAATGACTATACCGACAATTATCAGGGTATCTTGTGAAGTAAACGTGTTCATCTTTGCCTCTCTTTGGGGCGAGTGAAGCCAGGGCACCTGAGGTGCCCAATATTCTAATGACGAATGAAAAACGCCTTAACGCACGTACTGCGTTACGATCTGGCGAATTTGCTGTTGTTGTTCTTCGGTAAATGACACGGCATAACGACTTTCGCCGACGTTATAGCCCATCAGTTGCACTGCTTTTTTAACCGCCGCCGGAGAGAAACCTACGCTATATAAATCGGTGCGCAGTCCGGTGACATTTTCTTGTGCCTGACGAGAGCCTTCAACGTCGCCTGCGTTGAAATGCGACCAGATCGCATTAATTTCGTTCGGGGCGACGTTAGCAAGGCCGGAGATACAGGCCGAGCAACCTTCCACGAATCCCCGGTGAATCAGGGAGTCCGGACCGTTAAGGACATTGAAATTCTCCATGTCCTTCACCGCGTTCAGAAAACCACTCAGGCTTTCATAGCTTCCTGCGCTATCTTTAATCCCAATAATGTTCGGATGCTGAGCCAGCACGCGAACCGTTTGCGGTTCAAGCGTATTCCCGGTGCGGGCAGGAATGTTGTACAGAAATACCGGTACGCTGAGGGCATCAGCGACGGCGGTATAATGGGTAATTAATTCGTTTTGTTTTAAGGGGACAAAATACGGGGTGATCACGGAAACCGCGTCGACGCCCAGTTTTTCAATTTGTTTACCCAGACGGATGGTTTCGCGGGTAGAGATCTCACCAATGTGTGCCACCACATTGGCGCGACCGGCCACCTCATCAACGCAGGCTGCGGTGACGGTGATTTTTTCCTGCTCATTGAGCACAAAAAACTCGCCGTTTGTGCCGCCGCAGAAAATGCCGTTGCCGGCCCTCAGTTGGCGATTGACCTGTTCTTTCAGTGACTGAACATGCAATCCGCCTTCTGCATCAAAAGGCGTGACGATCGCCGTCAGTACGCCTTCAATTTTCTTACTCATTACACATCTCTCCATGAAAGATCATTTAAACAATGTCTGGTAAATCTCTTGCACGGCGCTGTGATCGACGGTGCAAGGGGCATTATTCATCAAGCGTTTAACGTTCAGGGCGGCATCGGCCAGCGACGGAATATCCGCGTGCGGTACCCCCAGCGCCTCCAGGTTGTCCGGCAGGTTGAGGCGTTTAACCAGCGCGGCAAAGTAATCGACCAGCGCGTGGGATTTATCCTCATCGCCGAGCGTGGTGTCGGCGTCAGGAACGAGATCCCACACCTGAGCAAATTTTTCGACGGCGTACGGGCGCACCACTTTCATGCACGGGGCCAGCAGAATGGCGTTCGCCACGCCGTGCGGCAGGTGGTATTTGCCACCCAGCGGATAGGAGAGTGCGTGTACCAGATGGGTCCCGGCGTGGGTGATCGCCGCACCGCCGTAATAAGAGGCCCACAGCATTTCGAGACGCGCGGTCAGGTTATGCGGCTCGCTGACGGCGGTTTCGATGTTGTGCAGCAGCTTGCGCAGGCCGGTCAGGGCCACGTTGTCGCTCACCGGGTTGGCGATCGTGGCGGTAAAGCACTCGATCAGATGGCACAGGGCATCGATTCCGGTAGAAGAGGCAATATGTGCGGGCATGCTGGTGGTCAGTTCCGGCAGCAGGGCAACATAATCCGGCAGCAGCACCGGAGAGATGATGCCCACTTTGGTGTTCTGTTCCGGGATCGCCAGAATCGCGTTCGGTGTCGCTTCGGAACCGGTACCTGCGGTGGCCGGAATCAATAGAGAAGGCACGCGTGCAGTCGGTTTTTCACCCGCCAGCAGGGCATCAAGGCCCGGTGAACGCGGGTGATAAAGTACTGATAACAGTTTCGTGACGTCGAGAACGCTGCCACCGCCAATACCCACCACCAGATCAAAGGCCGCCTCTGGCGCATCGCCGAGAATACGGGAGACATCATGCTGGCTGGGTTCTGGCGGTACGTTGTCAATAATCTGTACCTGTCGGCCTTCCGCCTGCAGCAGCGTCAGAATCTGCTGCGTCACGGCAAGCTTGATAACGTTGCCGTCGCTGACCAGTAAGAGTGTCTTTTTACCCGTAAGCAATGGCGCGATAGCGGGAATGGCCCCTGCGCCGCTTATCAGGGTACTGTTTATTGTTACCACAACGTTCTCCTGTCTGTCTTATGTGGTGATTGAACTCAATCAACATTTTTCAATCACGGTCACTGTATGGCATAAATTTATAATTTATTCGCAAATTAAATAAGTTGATCTTGCTCACATATAATCAATTATGATTGAATATAATCATATTCAGAACGTAACGACCCGGAGTAGGGATGAACAAACCAATCTCGGACCAACAAGTGGTGATTCTGGCCGATGACTTCACTGGCGCGAACGATGCGGGCGTGAGCCTGGCGCAGGCAGGGATGCGTGTAGAAGTGGCGCTGGAGGTGGCGTATCAAAGCGACGCGCAGGCGCTAATTTATAACAGTGACAGCCGCGCGCTGACGGCCGATGCGGCCAAAGAGAAGGTCGCTGCGCTGACCGACAGCGTCCTGCGCCAGTACTCACCGGCGTGGCTGGTGAAAAAGATAGATTCCACGCTGCGCGGTAATCCTGGAACCGAAGTGATGGCCATGCAGCAGGTTACGGGGGCGGCGGCGGTGATTATCGCCCCGGCGTTTCCGGCGGCAGGGCGCATTACCCGTGAAGGGAAATGCCTGGTGAATGGCGTACTTCTCACTGACACCGAGTTTGCCAGCGACCCGAAAACGCCGATCGCCAGTGCGGATGTCGGTGCGCTCTTTAGTGTGCGTAGCCAGAACATTACGCCCGCACAGTTGCCCGTTGCGCTGGCGAGCGGCAGTGCGCAAACGCCGGCGCTGCTGGTGGTGGATGCGCAAACGGACGCCGATCTGGATGAAATTATCACCCATGCCATGCAGGCGAGCGAAAGGCCGCTGCTGGTGGGTTCCGCCGGGCTGTGTGACGCCTTGTCACGCCGTCTGGCACCGGAAAAACAGGCGGTGGTGCTGGCGGTTGTCGGCTCAATGAGTGAAATCGCTCAAAAACAGGTGAGCGTCGCCGCGCAGCATCCACGCTGTGAACACATCTTTATTGATATCAATGATGTCTTCCAGCTGTCTGCCACCGACCACCGCGCCGCGATTATCACCGCGCTTAACGCGGGCAAACACTGTCTGGTGCATACCTGCCCGGATGATCAGGCGCGCCATCAGGTGGCGGCGCTGTGTGAACGCTGGGAGCTGAGCCGGGCAGAGTGCGGTGAGCGTATTTGTGATTATTTGGGCGCGCTCACCCGTGACGTCCTGCAATCCAGTACGCCAGACGGTATTTATGTTTCCGGCGGCGATGTGGCGATAGCCGTCGCCCGCGCGCTGGGGGCAAAAGGGTTTCAGATTCGTGGGCGCGCCGCAGGCTGCGTGCCATGGGGATATTTTTCAGGTTGCGAATGGCAACGACCAGTGATGACCAAAGCAGGCGGTTTTGGTGACGAAACCACTTTGCTCAAGGTTTTGCATTTTATTGAGGAGAAGTCGAGTGTCTAACATTATTGCCGTAACGATGGGCGATCCTGCGGGGATCGGTCCGGAGATTATTATTAAATCGCTGGTCGAAGGGGAACTGTCCGGGGCACCGGTTGTGGTTGTCGGCTGTGCTCAAACGTTTAACCGTATTCTGGCACTGAACGTCACGCCGCATGCGGAACTGCGCATTATCAATCAGGTCAGCGACGCCCATTTTGCGCCTGGCGTGATTAACGTACTCGATGAGCCGCTGGCGGATCCGCAGGCACTGGAGCCTGGCAAAGTGCAGGCTCAGGCGGGCGATCTGGCCTACCGCTGCGTGCGTCGTGCGACCGAACTGGCGATGGCCGGTGAAGTGAAAGCCATTGCCACCGCACCGCTGAATAAAGAAGCGCTGCATTTAGGCGGTCACCACTATCCGGGTCACACCGAACTGCTGGCGAAGCTGACCAACATCAACGACTATGCGATGGTGCTCTATACCGACAAACTCAAAGTGATTCACGTCACCACCCATATCGCGCTGCGTAAATTCCTCGATACCCTCAATCAGGATCGCATCAAGACGGTTATCCGCGTGGCGGACAGCTTCCTCAAACGCGTCGGCTTTGAAAACCCGCGAATCGCGGTCGCCGGGGTCAACCCGCACGCCGGGGAAAATGGCCTGTTTGGTGATGAAGAGATCACCACCGTAGGTCCGGCGGTTGAAGCTATGAAAGCCCAGGGGCTCAATGTTTACGGCCCGTGCCCGCCGGATACGGTCTTTATGCAGTGTCATGAAGGCATGTATGACATCGTGGTGGCGATGTACCACGATCAGGGGCATATTCCGTTAAAATTGCTGGGCTTTTACGATGGGGTTAATATCACTGCTGGCTTGCCGTTTATCCGCACTTCTGCGGATCATGGCACAGCATTTGATATCGCCTGGACCGGAAAAGCGAAACCGGAGAGTATGGCGGTTTCCATCCAGTTAGCTATGCAAATCACACGGGAATAATATGAAGGGATATAACCGGTTAGAACAGATTATGGATTATCTGAAAGGCCATAATCTGGTAACGGTAGACCAACTGGTGACGATAACCAATGCGTCCCCGGCCACCATTCGCCGCGATCTGATCAAGCTCGATCAGGAAGGGGTGATCAGCCGTTCACACGGCGGCGTTACCCTTAACCGGTTTATCCCCTCGCAGCCGACAACGCTGGAGAAAATGCAGCGCAATTTGTCGGAAAAACACGCCATTGCCTGTGCCGCCGCGTCGCTGGTGAAGGCCGGTGACGCCATTGTGCTGGATGCAGGTACCACCATGATTGAATTCGCTCGTCAGCTCACGCATCTGCCGCTGCGGGTGATCACCAGCGATCTGCACATCGCGCTGTTCCTGTCGGAATTTAAGCAAATCGAAGTGACCATTATTGGTGGGCGAATCGATGACAGCAGCCAGTCCTGCATTGGCGACCATGGTCGCAAACTGTTGCAGGGCATCTGGCCGGATCTGGCGTTTGTCAGCTGTAACGGCTGGGATCTGGAAAAAGGCATCACCTCGCCAACCGAAGAGAAAGCGGCGCTGAAACGGGCGTTAATTGATAATGCGCAGCGTCGGGTGCTGCTGGCCGACAGCAGTAAATACGGGGCGTGGTCGCTGTTTAACGTGGCCCGTCTTGATTCGCTGACGGACATTGTCACCGACGGTCAGTTGGGTGACGATATCCGCCAGAAACTTGCCGTACTGCCCGCCCGGTTAACCATCGCGGAATAACCGGGTCGCGGCCTCAGGGCAGGCGCGCGATATTGGCTTTGATCACCGACACGGAGTGGTTGAATTTCGCCACTTCGTCCTCTTCCAGCTGTAACTCAATAATCTGCTGTACGCCGCTCTGGGTCAGTACCGCCGGAACGCCGATAGCGACATCGTTCACGCCATACTCGCCGTCCAGCACGCAGGAGATTGCCAGCGCCCGGTGGCTACCGGTAAAGATATTGCGGCAGATTTCAGCAATCGTCCCGGCAATACCGTATTCGGTGCAGCCTTTGCGGGCGTAAATTTCAAAACCGTGCTTGCGCACGCTCTCCGCCAGCCCGTCAAAATCGATGGTCTGCCCGGTGCGACGTTTCCAGACATCGGCAATCGGTGAGCCGTAAACGGACGAGTGCGACCACACCGGGAACTGGGTATCGCCATGCTCGCCCAGAATAAAGGCATCAATACTCTGCGCGCCGATATCCAGCGTTTGCGCCAGCGCGCGACGCAGACGGGTGGTGTCGAGCCACACGCCGGTGCCGATCACCTGGCTGCGCGGTAATCCTGATAGCTTCCAGACCTGCCAAGTGATGATATCGCACGGGTTAGTGGCAATCAGGAAAATGCCGTTGAAGCCGTTTGCCATCATCTGCGGCACGATATTTTTCACGATCCGCGCGGTGTTTTGCAGCTCATCCAGACGCGTCTGACCCGGTTTAAGCGGGCCACCGGAGACGGTGATGACCGCAATGTCCACATCGGCGCAGTCTGCGGCATCGCGACTGCTGATGCGCATCATGCCCGGCATATACGCGGCGGCATCCGCCAAATCCTGCACGTGACCTTCAACGCGATCGCGGTTCAAATCAACAAGGATCAACTCTTCGGCGATATTCTGGTTCAGCAGGGCGTAGGCGGCAGAGGCGCCAACATTGCCGGTACCGATGATCATCACTTTGCGGGCTCTGGTATTCATTTCACTTCCGTTAACAGGATTACGCGTGAGCGTAAATTACCGCCGCAGGCGCGTTTTATGCAATCCAGGCAGGAATATATAAGTTAATTGTATGGCTAAGTGAGCAGGGTTTGCGCGTAATTTAACAGAACAATAACAGGAGAGCGCTATGTATACCTTTACCCCTGCCACGGCGAGCCAGCCGGATGTTCGCGCACTGATCGCCGAGCTTGATGCGTATCAGGCGCAACTTTACCCGGCAGAAAGCAACCACCTGCTGGATCTGGCCGCTTTGCCGCCAGAAAAAGTCATCATGCACGCCATTATCCATGCTTCCGGCGAAATGGTCGGCTGCGGGGCGATTGTGCTTAACGATGATGGCACCGGTGAGATGAAACGGGTGTTTATTGATGAGCGCCATCGCGGGCAACATCTGGGGGAAAAACTGCTGGATGCGCTGGAGAGCGCGGCCCTTGAACGCGGGTGTCATACGCTGCGCCTGGAAACCGGCATTAAACAGCAGGCGGCGATACGCCTTTACACGCGCTGCGGCTATCAGCAGCGCGATGCGTTCGCCCCGTATGCGGAAGACCCGCTCAGCATTTTTATGGAAAAGTTGCTGACTGCGGATCTGCGTTTAGCAATTCTATAAAGGCATCCAGGTGGCGAGTTTTCGCGCCGCGCCGCCACACCAGCCAGGTGTTCAGCCAGCGCCAGTTCTCCGCCAGCGGCCATACGCCAACTTGGTGGTGACCGGGCATACTTTCCAGCATGCTGCGTGGGATTAGCGCCAGTCCGGCCCCGGCAATCACGCAGGCCAGCATGCCGTGGTAGGACTCCATTTCGTGGATTTTACCCGGCGTGGCCTGATCGGCATGAAACCAGCTCTCGAAATGGCGGCGATAAGAACAATTGGCGCGAAACGCATAAATACTGGATCCGTTGACCTGGGCGGCACGGGTGATGGGGTCGTGGCCGTGTGGCGCGACGATCATCATCTCTTCGCGATAAACCGGAATGCCCTCCAGCCCCGGATGCATCACCGGGCCATCAACAAAAGCGGCGCTCAGGGTGCCGTCGAGAATACCGTCGATCATGGTGCCAGATGGCCCGGTTGCCAGATCAAACTGAATACGCGGGTAGCGCTGATTGTATTTTGCCAGCGTCGCCGGAATGCGCACCGCAGCGGTGCTCTCCAGCGAGCCGAGTGAGAACAGTCCCTGCGGCTCATCACCGGCCACCACCATCCGCGCTTCATCAACCAGCGCGAGGATCTGCTGGCTGTAGCGTAAAAAACTGTGCCCGGCGGGGGAAAGACGCAGCCGCTGGTTTTCACGAATGAAGAGATCCACCCCAAGATCCGCCTCTAACTGGCGAATGCGGGTGGTGAGATTCGACGGTACACGATGCACTTTTTGCGCGGCCTGGGTAATGCTGCCGGTTTGCGCCACGGCGTTGAACATCTCAAGCTGCGTTAAATCCATAGTGTTCTCCATTCGTGAACAGTGAAGTTAATATTATTCAGTTTTCAGAAATAGCAAATTCAGCGACCATAGCGCAATACCTGAACAGCGAAAGCGAGAGAATTATGTCAATTTCATCTGCCACCCATGCTATTTCCGTTAACCCGGTAACCGGGGAAACCCTGTCTGCCACTCCCTGGGCCAGCCGTGAAGATGTCGACGCTGCGCTGGAACTTGCCGCCAGTGGTTACCGCCAGTGGCGTAAAACAAGCCTTGCAGAACGTGCGAAGACGCTACGTGCGGTGGGGGCGGTACTGCGCAATCACGGCGAAGCCATGGCGCAGTTGATTTCACAAGAGATGGGCAAACCGATAGCCCAGGCGCGCGGCGAAGTCACCAAGTCTGCCAACCTGTGTGACTGGTACGCCGAACACGGCCCGGCGATGCTCGGCTCAGAAGCCACCCTGGTCGAAAACAACCGTGCGACCATTGAATACCGTCCGATCGGGGCGATTCTGGCGGTGATGCCGTGGAATTTCCCGCTGTGGCAGGTGCTGCGCGGTGCGGTGCCGATTCTGCTGGCGGGCAACAGCTATCTGCTTAAACACGCGCCGAACGTGCTGGGCTGTGCGGATCTGATGGGCAAAATTTTTGCCGAAGCCGGCGTACCGCAGGGCGTGTTTGGTTGGGTGAATGCCACTAACGACGGCGTGAGTCAGGCAATTAACGACCCGCGTATTGCGGCGGTGACGGTCACCGGCAGCGTGCGTGCCGGGGCGGCAATTGGCGCCCAGGCCGGTGCGGCGCTGAAAAAATGCGTTCTGGAACTGGGCGGTTCCGATCCCTTTATCGTGCTGAGCGATGCGGATCTCGATCTGGCGGTGAAAGCGGCGGTGGCCGGACGTTATCAGAATACCGGGCAGGTATGTGCGGCGGCGAAACGTTTTATTGTGGAAGCCAGCATCGCCGATGCCTTCACAGAGAAATTTATTGCCGCAGCGGCGGCGTTACCCCAGGGCGAGCCGCTGGATGAGAAAACCTACCTCGGCCCGATGGCGCGTTATGACCTGCGCGATGAGCTGCACGCTCAGGTCCTGGCGACCGTCAGCGAAGGGGCAACGCTGGCACTGGGCGGCGAAAAACCGGCGGGGGCAGGGAACTACTACCCGGCAACCGTGCTGACTCATGTGACGCCAGAGATGACCGCCTTCCGTCAGGAGATGTTTGGCCCGGTGGCCGCCATCACCGTAGCGCGCGATGCGGAACATGCGCTGGCGCTGGCCAATGACAGTGATTTTGGGCTGTCGGCCACCGTCTTTACCGCAAATGCGGCGCTGGCGGACGATTTTGCCGCGCGTCTGGAATGCGGTGGGGTCTTTATTAACGGTTACAGCGCCAGTGATGCCCGCGTGGCCTTCGGCGGCGTGAAAAAAAGCGGCTTTGGTCGTGAGCTGTCCCACTTTGGTTTGCATGAGTTCTGTAACGTGCAAACGGTATGGAAAGATCGTCTGTGATCCACCGCGCGCCCTGTACAGGGCGCGCCATCACTGGGTGTCATGATTTCGTCATAATGCTTTCGTAAACTCACGGGCATCGTGAGGTTATAGAAGAATATCATGAACTTAAAGCAAATTTTTCTCCGAATTTTTCGGCGTTTGACACCACGGCAGTTTGGCTTACTGGCAGGTATCTTCTGGATTATCGGATTGTTTTCCGCGCTCCAGATCGCCTCATCGGTCATTCTCACCTTATCGTTTCGCGACGCGCAACATAACGAACAACTCAATCAACAGACCCATTTGCAGCAGGTTAAAGTCGATGAAGCCCGCGTGGCATTACTGGCGGCAAGCGACTTGCTTAACCGTGCAGGCGTCTACTTTATGCAGGACAAAGAAACCGGTTCTGACGGCAGCTGGCACAGTCTGATGGATGAAACGCAGGCGGCGCTGGTCACCTCGCAGAAAGCCTGGCAGGCCTGGCAGGCGTTAAACCCACCGAAAGATGACGGGCTGGTGAACAGTTATCAGCTTTTCTACGGTGCGATCAAAGAGCAGGCCGACGGGCTGGTGAAAACCAATTCGATTGACGCCTTCTTTGCCGTTCCGGCCCAGGCGTTTCAGGCCGACTTCAACGATAACTACGCACGCTTCCAGCAGGCCAGTGAAAAACGGGCCGATGAAGGGCGCTTAACCCTAATGGGCGGACTTGAGCGTTTGCAGCAGGTGTTTGTGCTGGTGCCTGCGCTGCTGGTGATGATCGCCATCGTGGTCTGGTTCGCCATGTCGCGCTGGGTGATCACGCCGCTGCGTCGACTGAGTGGTCATATCAATACCCTTGCCGCCGGTGATCTCTCCACGCCGTTGCCGGACGTCAAACGCTTCAACCGTGAAATTGACCAGATTGGCTTGAGTATCAATACCATGCAACAAGGGTTGCAGCAGTTGGTCAGCCAGGTGAGCACTGCCACCAGCTCGATGGTCAACAATATTGATAGCCTGGCGCAAGGCAACCAGAAGCTGTATCAACAATCGACCCGCCAGGCGCAAGAGCTGGCGGACGTGACGGCCCATATCGCGACACTTGAATCCCATGTCGAAGGCAATACCGGCTATGCGCAGCTTGCCAGTGAACGCGCCGATGAAGCGCGCAAGGTGGCGGCGGGCGGCGACAGTATGATGGACACGGTGAATCAGTCGATGCAGGCGATTGTTGGCCGCGCCTCGGAAATGCGCGGTATCGTTGAGCTGATTGAAGGGGTGGCCTTCCAGACCAATATTCTGGCACTCAACGCGGCCATTGAAGCGGCGCACGCGGGCAACCACGGTCGTGGCTTTGCGGTGGTGGCAAAAGAGGTGGGATTGCTGGCGCGTAAGAGTAGCCATTCGACGCAAACCATCCAGGAGCTGATCAACCACTCCTTACAGGGCATTAACGATGGCACTCATGCGGTAAGCAAACTGGAGAATAACCTGCAGCAGGTTACCGGTCTGGTCGGTCATCTGAGCGGCTTGCTCAACGATATTTCCACGGCGACCTTGAGCCAGGGGGAGAGTATCCACCATATGACCCGCCGTCTGCATTCGTTGAATAACGTAGCGCAGCGCACCGGAGAACTGGTGACTGACGCTACCGAAGCCTCTGTACAGCTACATAACGATTCCCATGCCCTGATGCAGGCCGTTTCCCGTTTTCGTCTCCCGGCCTGATTTTTGGTATACTCGCAGCCCATTTTACGGCTGCGAGTAAGGAACGGATGTGGCGACAGTCATGTATAATGGCGTACTTGAAGCACTGCTTGAGCAGGTACGCCCGCTGATCGGTCAGGGGAAAGTGGCGGACTATATTCCCGCGCTGGCAACCGTCAGCGGGGCGAAATTAGGTATCGCCATTTGTACCGTCAACGGTGAACACTTTCAGGCTGGCGATGCCGACGAGCGGTTTTCCATTCAGTCGCTGTCAAAAGTCCTGAGCCTGGTGGTGGCGATGAACCACTACGAGGAAGACGAAATCTGGACCCGCGTGGGTAAAGACCCGTCTGGACAGCCGTTTAACTCCCTTTTACAGCTGGAAATCGAGCAGGGCAAACCGCGTAACCCGTTTATTAATGCCGGTGCGCTGGTGGTATGTGACATGTTGCAAAGCCGCCTGAGCGCCCCGCGCCAGCGTATGCTGGAAATCGTGCGCAAACTCTCCGCCACGCCGGATATCGCCTTCGACAGCGTGGTGGCCCGCTCGGAATTCGATCACTCCGCCCGCAATGCGGCCATCGCCTGGCTGATGAAATCCTTTAGCAATTTTAACAATGACGTCGCCACGGTGCTGCAAAACTACTTTCACTACTGCGCGCTAAAAATGAGCTGCGTCGAACTGGCGCGCACCTTTCTCTTTCTGGCGGATAAAGGCAGCGCACCGCATCTTGCGCAACCGGTGCTAACCCCACAACAAACGCGGCAGGTCAATGCGCTGATGGCCACCAGCGGGATGTATCAAAATGCCGGGGAGTTTGCCTGGCGCGTGGGGTTACCGGCTAAATCCGGCGTCGGCGGTGGGATCGTGGCGATTGTGCCGCAAGAGATGGCTATCGCCGTGTGGAGCCCGGAACTGGATGAAGCCGGGAATTCGCTGGCGGGGATCGCCTTACTGGAGGCGCTGACCCAGCAACTGGGGCGCTCGGTATACTGATGTCTGACCTTGATCCGCTGTTTGCACGCCTTGCCCGCTCCACCTTCCGTTCCCGTTTTCGACTGGGAACCAAAGAGCGTCAGTACTGCATGGAAAAAGGGGCCGAGGCGATCGCTGCGCATGCAGCCGACTTCGTTGCCCAACGTCTGGCCCCGGCGTTACCGCATAATGACGGCAAACAGACGCCGATGCGCGGCCATCCAGTTTTTATCGCTCAACATGCCACCGCCACCTGCTGTCGGGGTTGCCTGGAAAAATGGCACCGTATTCCAGCGGGGACTGAACTCAGTGAGGTACAGCAGCGCTACATTGTCGGGGTTATTTACCACTGGCTGGTCCTGCAAATGAATTCATAACGCTAATGAATTAGGCTGAATTCTCGTGTTAAAAGCCTGTTATTCATGCATTACATGTTAAGATATAGATTGTTTCTGCCGCTTCTAAACGATCTGCAGCGCCCATAATATGGATTGATATGTAATGCGTGCTCTTTTTTCGCCCACATTTCGCCTGTTGCGAAATGACCAGCCGCTCATCAATGCGGCGGTGATTTTCCTGGTAACCACGCTTTTTTATTTTGTTGGGGCGATGCTGCGTCTGGTCGAGGAGCTCTCGCTCTTCTGGCCATTAAACGCTGTTATGGCAGGGATTTTTGCCCGTTACGCCTTTTTGCATCGCTGGCCTTATTATCTGGTGTGCTATCTGGCGATGATCCTGTACGACGGAGTGACCACGTCGTGGGGCTGGTCGTCGGTGGTGATTAACCTCTCCAACATGGTTTTTATCGTAACCATGGCGCAGCTGGTGCAGCGCGAACAGCGCTTTATGCGCCACTCTCCACAACCGATAAATGCCCTTAATCTTTTCGGCTATTGCCTGGTGTCGGCGATGCTCTGCGCACTCTTTGGTGTGTTCGGCTCAATGGGTGTTGTCATCAACCAGGATTTCCTGATGCTGTTCGGTGACTGGTTCAGTGAGCAATTCTCGACAGGTGTGTTGATCCTGCCGTGTATCCTCACCGCCGTTTGGCCGCGAACGCAGCCGACGTTTAACCGTAAAACAGTGCTGCCGATCCTGGCACTGATTGCCTCCGTGCTGGCTTCCGTGCTGGTGGGAGGGGCGGGCAGTCTGGCCTTTCCGCTGCCGGCACTTATCTGGTGTGCGGTGACGTTCTCCCTGCCGCTGACCTGCCTGCTGACGCTGGTGACCGGCGGGCTGGAAATCATTTTGATGGCCAATGGGGTTATCAATATTTTTGTTGCCTCGCCGATTCAGATGTCGCGGATGTTTTCTGCCCGTCTTGGGATTGCCACCATGGCTGTCTGCCCGGTTATCGTCTCGGTCAGCATGGAGACTATCAACCGCCTGATTCGGCAGGTGTCGCTGCGTGCAGATTACGATTTTCTGACCCGCGTGTACTCGCGTTCGGGGTTATATGAAGCGCTCAACCATGACAGCAACGGCTTTGCCGACAAACACCTGACGGTGATGCTGCTGGATATCGATTACTTCAAGAGCGTCAACGACAATTACGGGCACGAGTGCGGTGACCGGGTGTTGACCTCTTTTGCGCAAAAGATGCGTCAGGAGCTGGGCGACAAAGGGGTCGTTGCGCGAATGGGCGGTGAAGAGTTTGCGGTCGTGGCCACCACGGCCAGCCCGCAGGACGGTTTTTTGCTGGCGGAACGGCTTCGTCAATCGGTTGAATCCCACCTTTTTAACTGGCATGGGCAAACGCTGCGCTTGACGGTCAGTATTGGGCTGAGTAACGGACAAGTGCTTTCCGGCCAACTGACGGATCTTTTCAATAAATTGCTCGCCGAAGCGGATGAGTATCTTTATCGCTCGAAAAGACCCTGTACACGATTCTGTGTAAATGCCTTTTCTCAGAAGTGACCGTCCAGGCGGTCACCGAACTCGATAATAAA
>NZ_CBFFRL010000046.1:0-29086 GCF_965644215.1 Phytobacter sp. V69 | reverse complement strand
TAGTCATGATAATAGGGCCTTCTGATTAGAAGGCCCTATTATCAATGATTTTTATCCTCGTGACGACACTATCTAATATTCGCGGTAAGCAGATTTGGGTCTTTCTGTTTATGCTGCCGATGATGATCCCTCCGCAGGTCACCGCCCTGAGCTGGCTGCAGCTGTTTGGCCCCAGCAGCATTTTGCTGAACAGTATCGGGCTTGCGCCGGGGTTCGGCAGTACCAATCCCCTTTACTCGCCGGAAGGCATTGCACTGTTGTTGGGTATCCAGCATGCGCCGCTGGTCTTTCTGGCCCTGCGCACGCAGTTACAGTGCCTGCCAAAAGAACAAATTGAAGCCGCGCGTCTGAACGGTGCGTCGCTGTGGCGGGTGTTTATCGATATCGTGTTGCCGCTGTGCCGTACCGCGCTGTGGGCCGGGGCGGCGATTGCGTTTGTCTCCGCGCTGGGCAACTTCGGCATTCCCGCAATGCTCGGGATACCGATTTCCTACTTCGTTCTGCCGATTCAGATTTACCAGACGCTCTCCAGCTTTGGCCCGTCGATGTTAAACGACGTCGCGGCCCTGTCCGTGCTGATGGGCGTGCTTGCCATCGGTATTGTGACCTTGCAGGGGTATATGCAGCGTCGTCATGCGCTGCCGCTTATCGGGATGGCCGGGCGGGCGCTGGGCTTTCAGTTAGGCAAATGGCGGCTGGCGACCGAAGTGCTGCTGGGCATTGTGCTGTGTGTCATTTTGCTGGCACCGCTGCTGGCGTTGATTGCGACGTCGCTGGTTCCCACGCTGGGCGTGCCGCTGAATGCCGATACGCTGACTTTTGCCGTCTGGCGGGCGATGTTTGATAACCAGAGCGCCACCTGGCGGGCGCTCACCAACAGCATTACGCTCTCCGTGAGCGCCTCACTGGTTCTGATGCTGCTGTGCCTGCCGCTGGCGTGGCTACTGGTGCGTTTCCCGAGCCGTCCACTGCGCTGGCTGTACAGCGTGATCGACATTCCCTATACCCTGCCGGGCGTGGTGCTGGCGATTGCCTTTATTTTGCTGTTTGCCCGTCCGCTGCCGCTGGTAGGTATCAGCCTGAGTGGGACGCTAACCATCATTTTCCTCGCCTATCTTGCCCGCTTCCTGACGGTCTGTTTAAAGCCGGTGCATAACAGCATGCTGCAGCTCGACCCGGCGATGGAAGAGGCGGCCAGCCTGGCCGGGGCGAACTTCTCACAGCGCCTGCGCCATATCGTGCTGCCGCTGCTTGCCCCCGCCGCATTTGCCGGGGCGCTGCTGGTCTTTCTGACCGCTGTTAATGAGCTGACCGTTTCCGCGCTGCTGTGGAGTGCGGGTAAAGAAACGCTCGGAGTGGTGATTTTTAATCTCGACGAAAGCGGCAACAAGGTGCTGGCCTCGGCAATTTCCGTACTTGTCGTGGGGCTGGTGGCCTGCGTTATGTTGTTGCTGAGCTGTCTCGGCAAATATTTACCCAAAGGAGTTATCCCGTGGCAGAGCTAAAACTGGAGCGGCTAAACAAGGTGTTTGGTGAGCAGGCCGTGGTGCGGGATCTGAGTTTGACCATTCCCGAAGGGGCGTTCACCGCACTGCTGGGGCCGAGCGGCTGTGGCAAAACCACCACGCTGCGTATCCTCGCCGGACTTGAACACCTGTCTTCCGGGCGTTTGTTACTGGGCGATCGCCTGCTGGCCGATTCCCGGGTGCATATGCCGCCGGAAACCCGTGATATGGGGATGGTGTTTCAGTCTTATGCCCTCTGGCCGCATATGACGGTGGCGGAAAACGTCGGCTATCCGCTGAAATTACGCAAAGTGAACGGCGCTGCGCGCCAGAAGCGGGTAATGGAAGCGCTGGATGTGGTGGAACTGGGTGCCTATGCCGGACGTTCGCCGCAGGAGCTCAGCGGCGGTCAACGTCAGCGCGTGGCGCTGGCCCGTTGCCTGGTGTCGGAGCCGGAAGTGGTGTTGCTGGATGAACCGCTGGCGAACCTCGACCGCCATCTGCGTGCCACTATGGAACAGACCTTCCGCGAGTTTCACCGCCGTACCGGCGCGACCTTTGTCTATGTTACGCACGATCAGGCCGAGGCGATGGCGCTCGCCAGCCACATCGCGGTGATGCATCAGGGTGAATTAATGCAATGGGGCGCGCCGCAGGCGCTGTACCAGCATCCGCAAAACGCCTGGGTGGCGGGGTTTATTGGCAAAGGCAGCATTTTGTCGCTGGCGACCCAACATCCGGCTCCGCAGCTGGATAGCGCGCAGCTGCATGACGGTCTTGCGCCCGGTAATCCACAACCGCGCCAGCAGGTGCTGGTTCGCCCGGAGCATGTACTGGTGGGCGATACGGGGTTGCAGGCAACGGTGGAGAGCTGCATTTTCCAGGGGGAGCGTTACCTGCTGGAACTGCGCTTGCAGGATGGGCAACGGTTAAGTGCGTTCCACTATTTCCCGTTGCGTGAACAGCAGAGCACGGGCGTTCGCCTGATGCAGGGATGGTGCCTGGAGGCGGCGTGACGGTACAGATTGAGATTATTAGTGGGCTGGAACACAAAGCCCCGGCAGCGATTCTGGTTTCGACCCCACAACAGCGGATTTTGCTCGATGCCGGCGGTGCGCTAAACCCGCATGCGGAACTCTGGCCCGTGCCGGAGCACATCGACGCGGTGCTGCTGAGCCACGATCATATTGATCATATCGCCGGGCTAAACCGCCTGCCGCCGCAGACCCCCATTTACTGTACGCAGACCACGGCGCAAGCTTTACCCGCAGGGTACAACGTGCAGCCCATTGCGGTGCGTGGGCAATTCCAGTTGGGTGATATCACGGTGACGACCGGCAGCTGCGGGCATGCCTGGGGCGGCGTGTGGTTTCACCTTGATGTGGCGGGTGGCCTGTTTTACAGCGGCGATATCAGCATGGAGTCGGCGCTGTTTCGCTTTGATGCACCGCCACCGGCACAGATCGCGCTGGTGGATGCGTCGTACGGGTTATATGACGTTTCGCAGCGCCAGCAGTGGGATAAATTGCGCTCTCACCTGACTCTTCCTACACTGTGTCCGGTGCCGCCGTCGGGCCGTGCGGTGGAGCTGGCGCTGTTATTGTCGCGCGGTGGTTGTACCGATATCGTGCTTGATGCGCCCTGCCGGGAGATGCTCAGGCAAATGGCTGAACATAATGACGGCAGTTTGCGCCCGGATGTGGAAGCGGATTTGCAGCAGCTTTTGCGCACGCTTCCGGCGTTTTCCGCCGACGCATCGCTGGTGCTGGCGGCAGATCCGGATGGGCAAAACGGGATGGCGGGCGAGCTGCGTAAGCGTAAAGATTTCAGCCATCGGACGCTGTTTACGGGCCATATGAACCACCTTACGCGTCAGCAATGGCTGGCGGGCGAGGTGGATTTTTGCCGCTGGAATGTACATCCAACGCTCAGTAGCTTAACGCAGCTGGTCTCAATGCTGGCGTGCCGCAAGTTGGTGCCACTGTTTGCGCCCGTCGAGGATCCCCGACGCTGGCAGCAGGCGCTTGGATGCGAAATTATGACACAAAGCGTGTTTGGAATAGATTTATGTCACTAATATGTAAGCCTTTTGTTTTTGTTCGCCACGGCGAGACGCCGTTTAACCGCGATAAAATTATCGGTGGCAGCACCGACGTGCCATTAACCGATGAAGGTGAGCAGCAGGCGCGTGCCGCTGCGCTGCTTTTATGCCGCTATGACTGGAGCGGCGTGGCGGTGAGCTCGCTTAAGCGTGCCCGACGTACCCTTGAGCTGGCGTTGCCAGGCGCGGCGCACGTTATCACGCCGGGTTTGTGCGAGCGCGACTGGGGCGACCTGGAAAACCGTCCGTTGGCGGAGCTCACGCCGTATGAAAGCACGCCCCCTGGCGGTGAAAGCTGGGAAACGTTTTGCACCCGCGTAACGAATGCGCTCAATGCTGTCTTAGAACAGTACGATACGCCGCTGATCGTGGCGCATTCCGGCGTTTACCGCGTGATTCGCTTTCATGCCTTCGGCACGCCGTATGGCGACCGCGTGGGTAATGTGGTGCCCATGTGGATCTCCCCCGGCGAAACGCCACAAGAGTGGCAGATCATGCCGCTGGCGGAACGTGACTAGACCTGCCTGATGCCTTCTGACAGATAACCTCTTGTAAAAGAGAGGTTATTCCTACTCGCAGTGCCCCCCTTTATTCGACTTCCCGTTAATGATCCTTTGGCTGGATCCGGCATTTATGATGCTGTTCACATTAGTGATATCATTATATTATTATAACAATATAATAAATCATAACAAGGAACTCTGTATGAACTACAACGAGGTGGGTAGCGCCATCGTGAAACACTGTGGCGGCCTGGGGAATTTTCTCCATGTGACAAACTGTATGACCCGCGTGCGCATGACCATCGCCGATCGGGAGCAGGTTGATTTAGCCGCATTAAAAAGCATTGAGGGCGTGCTTGGCGTCGTAGAAGACGACACATTGCAGGTGATCGTCGGGCCGGGGAAATCCTCCAAAGTCGCGACGGTCATCAACGAATTACTGAAAGGGCCAACACCAGGGGAAGTACCGCTTAGCGCTGTTGAACAAAAAGCAAAACAGGCGCGGGAAAAAGCCAAAAAACAGACCCATACGAAGGTCGTACTTAAGCATATCGCCAATATTTTTGTGCCCATTTTGCCTGCGCTGATTGCTGCCGGGATTTTGATGGGCCTGAATAATGTGCTGGTGAACTCCGCCGCATCATGGGCGCTGGAAAACCACATTTCCCCGGCGGGTAAATTAAGCGCCGCGCAAATCGTCCTTGATCAGCGCCATCTGCTGGGCCTCAGCCAGTTTCTGGACATTATCTCGAAAGCGCTGTTTGGCTTCCTGGCGATTTAGACGGGCGTGACGGCGGCAAAAGAGTTTGAAGGAAACGCCATCATGGGCGGCCTGTTAGGTGCGGTCACCATCGCCCCGCAGCTTACCGCGCTGGGCCTGATTCCCGGACAGGGTGGTCTGATTGGCGTGATTTTCTGCGTCTGGCTGATGTGCCTGCTGGAAAAACAGGTGCGACGGGTTATTCCGGACATTATCGATGTTGTGGCCACGCCGACCATCGTCCTGCTGATCATGGCGGCGGCGCTGCTCTTCGTGATTATGCCCATCGCCGGCGTGATTTCTGACGGTATTCTTCACGGCCTTAATGGCCTGCTGGCGACCGGAGGGATTGCCGCCGGGTTTGTACTGTCGGCGCTGTTCCCGTTCCTGATTTCCCTTGGTTTGCATCACGGGCTGTTTCCCATCCACCTTGAGATGATCAACAGCACTGGCCATGCGCCACTGTTCGCTATCCAGATTATGTCTAATGCGGGAATGGTTGGTGCGGCCACGGCGGTGTTGCTGCTGACCCGCGACCCGGTTATGAAAAAGATTGCCAAAGGGGCCATTCCTACCTCCATCCTCGCGGTGGGTGAGCCGACCATTTTCGGGGTGAACATCCCGGCGGGTTTTGCGTTTATTACTGGCTCCATCGGCGCAGGCTTTGGCGGCATCATGGTTGTGTTGCTGGGAGTGTCAACAAACGGCGTTGGCGCAGCCGGTTTATCCGCGCTGCCGCTCATCGCTGACGGTAAATATTTGCAATACATCCTGTCATGGCTGGTGGGATGCGCCGCTGCTTTTGTTCTGACCTATATCGTCGGCAAAGTGCGCGGCTACGATAAAGAGACGGCGTGACGGAAGAAAAGGAGTAAGTAATGAAAGCAATTATGTTGATGTTTGATTCGCTGAATAAACGCCTGCTATCGGCGTATGGCAGCGATGACGCAATCACGCCCAATTTTCAGCGACTGAAAGAAAAAACGGTGCGGTTCGATAACTTCTACGTCGGCAGCATGCCCTGCATGCCTGCCCGCCGTGAGCTGCACACCGGACGCTATAACTTTTTACATCGTGGGTGGTCGCCGCTGGAGCCTTTCGACGACTCGATGCCGGAAATACTCAAGAAAAAGGGCGTTCATACCCATTTGGTTACCGACCATAAACACTACTGGCGAGACGGTGGGGCGACCTATCATCCTCGCTACAGCACCTATGAGTTTGTGCGCGGCCAGGAAGGTGATGCCTGGAAAGGGGTGGTCGATAAACCGCAATACCGCTATGAGTCCGGCGAACCGGAAGAGATCAAACAGCGGCGTATTACCAGCCGGGTGCAGCATCAGATCAACGTGCAGTTTATGCAGAACGAAGACGATCTCCACCTGGCGCGGACGATCAACAAAGGCCTGGCGTTTATCGACACCAACCATGCCAGCGACAACTGGTTTTTACAGCTGGAGTGTTTCGATCCGCACGAGCCGTTCTTTGTGCCGGAAAAATACCTGAAAATGTACGGTATTGACGATCCGGCCGCCTTTGACGGCTGGCCGCCTTACTATTTCGTCACTGAAAGCGAAGAGCGGAAAAGTACGATTCAGAAATACTATAAAGCGCTGCTGACCATGGTGGATGAGTATGTTGGACGGGTCTGGATTACATGGATCGCTACGATCTGTGGAAAGACACCCTACTTATCGTCAACACCGACCATGGTTTCCTTCTCGGCGAGCATGAGTGGTGGGGTAAGAACATCATGCCACTGTATAACGAAGTGGCGAATATCCCGTTCTTTATCTGGCACCCGGATTATCCCTGCGCCGGGGAATCGCGTCAGGCGCTGGCGCAGACGATTGATATCCCTGCCACCCTGCTGGACTATTTTGGTGTACCAAAACCGGCAGATATGCAGGGGGTTTCACTGATTCCGGCGCTGCGTGATGACACCCCGGTGCGTGATTACGCGCTCTTTGGTTACCATGGCTGCCATGTCAATATCACGGATGGCCGCTATGTTTATATGCGCTCGCCAACGGAGCAGGGTATTGACGGCTTGTTTGAATACACGCTGATGCCGACCCGCATCAACCGACGCTTCACGCCCGCCGAACTGCAGGCGGCGACACTGCATGGCCCCTTTAGCTTTACGAAAGGGTGCCCGGTGATGAAAGTGCCTGCGGAGTCCGTGATGACGCGTGATGCCGACCGCTTCGGGCATCGGCTGTATGACCTGGCGCCCGATCCCACGCAGCAAACGCAGAGCCACGATCTGCTGGCAGCGGAACGGCTACGGGATAGCATGATTGACCTTATGCAGCAGACCGATGCACCGCAGGAACTGTACGCGCGCTATAGCCTGCAGGATAGCGCCAGTGCGTTATTAGGGCTGGACCCGCATCTGCTGCCGGAATTAGCCAGTTACGCGCCGAAAATTCGTTATGGGCTTTACGCGTTGCTACAGCATCTGGAAGGCAGCGGACAGCAAGATTTGGCCGAACGGCTTAAAACCGAGCGCCAGACTGGCTGGAATCAGGAAAATTTGTGGGGTTTCGTGCAGAACCACGTACCAGTGGAGCAGCATCAGAGCGTGTACTATAAGATGGCACTAGAAATGCGTCTGGATTGAGTTGTCTCCCCGGCGACGGCCGGGGATGTCAGGAGTAGGTAAGTCAATGAAAGAAGAACTGGATTATTCTCGCGGCGCCAAGCCACTGTATTCCCAACTGTATGACATTCTGCTCTCCAGGCTGAAAGCGGGGGAATACAAAAAGAATGATGTCCTGCCGACCGAAGCCGAGTTTGAAGAGCTGTTTGGCGTCAGCCGGATCACCGCGCGCCGCGCGCTGGCGGAACTGGCGGCAAAAGGGCTGGTTAAGCGCCAGGCGGGCATTGGCACGATGGTTATCAGTACCTCAGAGAAGCAGGATGTCAAAACGCGTATTCGCCTGGTCGACGGTCAACAGCAGCATCCCATTTCACGCAACAACCTGAAGCTGGAACTGCTGCTCCCGCCGGACGACGTGGCGCGGGCCTTCGCGCTGGATGGTAACACAGCCATCCCCCGCCTGATTCGCACCATCTTTCGCCAGAATGAACAGCCCGCGCAGGTGAATTACATCTGGTTGACGCCGCGCCTGGGGGCGTTAACGCTTGAGGCGTTTGACGGTGGCCTCTACAGCCTGCTGGAACTGCGGGATGAGAATATCGACAGTTATCAGGACATCATTACCGCCGAATTACCCAGCGAAGTTGACTGCGAGATCCTGAAAATCAGTGCCGCTGAGCCGGTGCTGGTGAAAACCCGCCGGGGCTATAACGAGCGCGGTGAACTGGTGGAGTTCGGCGTCGCCAAGCATCTCGCCAGTTGCTATCAGTACATTGTTGAGAACAGCCGATGACGTGGCACACGCAGGGAAAATCACCGGATTACCGTTTTTCGCTGGCCAATGAACGCACTTTTCTTGCCTGGATCCGTACGGCGCTGGCCTTTATGGCGGCGGCCATTGGTATCGATCAGTTGGCAACAAACCTGGCGCCTGCCGGGGCGCGCGATCTGCTGGTTGCCGTGTTGGGTGTGATGGCCGCTCTGCTTGCCGGATATGCCTGGCGGCGGTGGGTGGGCAATGAACGGGCGATGCGTAATGATGCGGCGCTCACCTATCCGCGTATGCTGCTGTGGTTAAGTGGCGGTCTGGCTGCCACCATTTTGCTGACGCTCGCCATGCTGATTCTGTTATGAGTGCCCCTCTGCGTCTTCGCGAATCTGGCCTGCAGCCGGAACGAACGGTTCTCGCCTGGCAAAGAACGGTCTTTTCTGTGCTGGTTGTTGCATTGGTGCCCGTGCGTCTGGCGTTTGTACGCGGCGAGGCGGTATTTATGATGATCAGCGCCGTGGCTGCCATACTGGGACTCGCGCTGGTGGTGATTTCATACTGGCGGCAAAAAACCGTGTTTGCCGATGTCGAGCTAACAACAGGTTCTTCATTGCTGGCAAAACGGCTTATCTGCGCGGCACTCTGTCTGGCGTCGTTGTCACTGGCATTACCTGCACTGTTCAATTTGATACAGAGGGCATTTTTGATATGGCGGTAGCCGGGTGCCATGTAATGGCAAAACCAACGGGCTCGGTGTGTAACATTGATTGCACCTACTGTTTTTACCTCGAAAAAGAGGCGCTTTACCCTGAGCGCAACAAAAACTGGCGCATGTCGGATGACACCCTCGAAACCTATATTTCGCAGCATATCGCCGCCCAAAGCGGCAACCATGTGATCTTCGCCTGGCAGGGCGGGGAACCCACCATGATGGGGCTGCCGTTCTTTCGTCGTGTGGTTGAGCTGTGCGATAAGTACGCCAACGGCAAGAAGATTGAACATGCCCTGCAAACCAATGGTATCGTGCTTAACGACGAGTGGGCGCGCTTTTTTGCTGAAAACCGCTTCCTGATTGGCCTGTCTATTGATGGGCCTGCACATGTGCATAACCAGTACCGGGTGAACCGGGCCGGGAAAGGCACGCATGAGCAGGTGGTGGCGGCAATGGCGCTACTGAAAGCGCATCATGTTGAATTCAATACCCTGACGGTGGTGGGCAAGCATAACGTGGGTCATGCGCGGGAAGTGTATGACTTTCTGCTGGCCGCTGGCTCACGCCACATGCAGTTTATTCCGTTGGTTGAACGAATGAGTACCACGGAGTCATCGGTGCTTAACCTGGTTCTGCCGGGTGAAAGTGCCGCGTCGCTGGCCCCCTGGACGGTGCCGTCATGGCAGTTCGGCGAGTTTCTGAATCACATTTTTGACGTCTGGATCCGCCGTGATGTGGGGCGTGTTTCCGTGCAGATGTTTGATGTCGCGCTGGCGGCTTGGACCGGGCAGCCACCGGTGCTGTGCGTCCATTCAGAAACCTGCGGCCATGCCTTTGCCCTGGAGTCGAACGGCGACCTCTATAACTGCGACCACTTTGTCTACCCGGAACATTTACTGGGCAATATTCACCAGCAAAGCATTGAAGAGATGAATAACAGCGAGCAGGCGATCGCGTTTGGTCAGGCAAAGCGTGATACGCTGACCCCCGATTGCCGCCGCTGTGATTTTCGCTTTGTCTGCCATGGCGGCTGCCCGAAGCACCGCTTCGCGGTCTCGCCGACGGGCCATCCCGGCCATAACTATCTCTGCGCGGGCTATAAACACTTTTTCCAGCACATTACGCGTTATATGAACGTCTGGCGTGAAATCCTGGCCGATGGCTATCCGCCTGCGGCCATCATGCAGTGGGTGGCGCAAGAGCAGCGCGCTGCCGCGCAGCCGACCAATCGCAGCGTTAATCGTAACGACAGTTGCCCGTGCGGCAGCGGTAAGAAATACAAGAAGTGCTGCGGGCAACACAGGTAAGGCTATCCTGTGCTGCACCGCATCGGAAGGGATTAACGTTTAACGCCGCCGTACTGGGCGAACCAGTCCAGCATCCGACGCCAGCCATCTTTGGCGGACTCTTCATGGTAGCTGGGACGGTAATCGGCGTTAAAGGCGTGGCCGGCGTCAGGGTAAACCACTATTTCGGCGTGGGCGTTGGCAGCACGTAACGCCTGGCGCATGGTATCGACGGTGTCCAGCGGGATCCCCGTATCCTGCGCGCCATACAGACCGAGTACCGGCGCATTGAGGTCGGTGGCGATGTCTACCGGATGCTTCGGTGAATTCAGCGATTTTTGCCCCACCAGTTTTCCATACCAGGCTACCGCCGCTTTCAACTGTGGGTTATGCGCCGCGTACAGCCAGACAATTCTCCCACCCCAGCAAAATCCGGTCGCCAGCAGTCGATGGGCATCGCCGCCATTGCGTGCCGCCCAGTTGGCGACGTGATCGAGGTCGGCCAGTACCTGCGCGTCGGGCACTTTCATTACCAGCCCATCGTAGAGGGTCTGGATATCAGCAAAATCATTCGGGTCGCCCTGACGAAAATAGAGTTCCGGGGCGACGGCCAGATAACCTTCCAGGGCGAGACGGCGACACAGGTCGCGAATGTGTTCGTGGACGCCAAAGATTTCCTGAATCACCAGCACCACCGGGAGCGGGCCGCTCGCCTCTTTTGGCCGGGCGTGCCAGGCCGGCATACTATCGCCCTGAGTCGGGATCGTGGTTTCGCCTGTGATGATGGCGTCTTCCGGGGTGTGCAATGAGGTTGAAGCGTGAGGTGATGCCGCCGGTGCGTAGCCCGGTAATGTATTTGTTGTCATGGCGTTCTCCATACCCTTTATTTAGGGCTTCTATAACTATAGTCCGACAGGAAGCAAATCATCCTGTGCGAAAAAGGCTATCTTTGGAGCAGGGCTGTAATGCTGAATGTGTTAATGTGATGTTCATCACTATTTTATGGAAATTTCATGCAAACAAATTGCATCGTGGAGATCTCAGTCACGAAATTGCGCGCATGTCTTCTGTAAAGTACCGTTTTGCTTCTTCTGACTAACCCTGACCACAGAGGAGTTTTTATGTCCAAGTCTGATGTTTTTCATCTCGGCCTCACTAAGAACGATTTACAAGGGGCTACGCTGGCTATCGTTCCTGGCGATCCAGAGCGTGTGGAAAAGATCGCCGCGCTGATGGATAAGCCGGTTAAGCTGGCATCTCATCGCGAGTTCACCTCCTGGCGTGCTGAACTGGATGGCAAACCAGTCATCGTCTGCTCCACCGGTATCGGTGGTCCGTCAACCTCTATCGCGGTAGAAGAGCTGGCCCAACTGGGTATCCGCACTTTCCTGCGTGTAGGGACAACGGGCGCTATTCAGCCACATATCAACGTTGGCGATGTGCTGGTGACTACCGCATCCGTTCGTCTGGACGGCGCGAGCCTGCATTTTGCACCGATGGAATACCCGGCTGTCGCTGACTTCGAGTGCACCACCGCGCTGGTGGCAGCGGCGAAAGAGGTTGGTGCAACCACCCATATCGGCGTGACCGCTTCTTCCGATACCTTCTACCCGGGCCAGGAACGTTATGACACCTTCTCCGGCCGCGTGGTGAACCGCTACAAAGGCTCCATGGAAGAGTGGCAGTCGATGGGCGTGATGAACTACGAAATGGAATCCGCAACGTTGCTGACCATGTGTTCCAGCCAGGGCCTGCGTGCCGGGATGGTGGCGGGTGTTATCGTCAACCGTACCCAGCAGGAAATTCCGAACGCGGAAACCATGAAGCAAACGGAAAGCCATGCGGTGAAAATCGTGGTAGAAGCCGCGCGTCGCCTGCTGTAATTCGTTGCTTCTGCATGAAGGCCGGTATATCCGGCCTTTTGTCTATCTGCGCTTTCCCGACACGGGATTAATCCGTATTTCCTCCGCCTGGTCCTCTCCCGGTTCACAATAAAAACAACCGATTCGCCTGCGACGCTTTTCGAACAGGGTCTTAACGAACTGTTTAGCGGGGGTTGAAACGTAGGGCAAACGCGGCCAATCTGTTACACTTCACGAACATTTTCTTCAATAGCAGGCACTAAGATGGCGGAAGATTCAAAAGAGACGACGCACTTTGGTTATCAGACCGTCGCCAAAGATCAGAAAGCCGAGATGGTGGCACACGTATTCCACTCGGTAGCCGCAAAATACGATGTCATGAACGACCTGATGTCGATGGGCATCCACCGTTTGTGGAAGCGTTTTACGATCGACTGCAGCGGCGTGCGTCGTGGGCAAACGGTTCTCGATTTGGCCGGAGGGACCGGCGATCTGACGGCAAAATTCTCCCGTCTGGTTGGCGAAACGGGCCAGGTTGTGCTGGCAGATATTAACGAGTCCATGCTCAAAATGGGCCGTGAAAAACTGCGCAATATCGGCGTGATCGGCAACGTTGAATATGTTCAGGCGAATGCCGAAGCGTTGCCGTTCCCGGATAACACCTTTGATTGCATCACCATCTCTTTTGGTTTGCGTAACGTTACTGAAAAAGAAAACGCGCTGCGTTCCATGTACCGCGTGCTTAAGCCGGGCGGACGCCTGCTGGTGCTGGAATTTTCCAAGCCGATTATTGAGCCGCTAAGCAAGATATACGACGCTTACTCCTTCCACGTGCTGCCGCGTATCGGGCAACTGGTGGCCAGCGATGCGGAAAGCTACCGCTATCTGGCGGAATCTATCCGTATGCATCCGGATCAGGAAACCCTGAAAGCGATGATGCAGACCGCAGGTTTTGAAAACGTCGATTACTACAACATGACCGCAGGCGTCGTTGCGCTGCATCGTGGCTATAAGTTCTGACAGGAGTTTATATGCCCTTTAAGCCCCTGGTGAATGCGGGTATTGAACGTGTGTTTAATACTTTTATTTACCGTGAGAAAGCCTTAAAACCGGCCCGACAGCGTCTGCGTGACAAAGTCTTACGCATTGAGCTAAAAGGGTTCAATTCGCCGCTGGTGCTGGCCTTTAGTGAACGCCAGGTTGACGTGCTGGGCGAATGGGAAGGTGAGGCCGACTGTACGGTCATCACCCAGCTTGGCGTTTTGCCCACCCTGCGTGACAGGCAACGGCTGACCGCGCTGATTCGCTCGGGCGAGCTGGAAGTGCAGGGCGATATTCAGGTGGTGCAGAATCTCGTTGCGCTGATGGATCTGGCCGAGTTTGATATCGCGGAACTGCTGGCCCCGTACACGGGCGATGTCGCAGCCGAAGGGATCGGCAAAGCGCTGCGTAACGGCGCATTTCTGGTACGCCACGGCTTTGAGCGCCAGCAGCGCTATGTTGCAGAAGTCCTGACCGAAGAATGGCGTCTTGCGCCAGGTGCACTGGAAGTGGCCTGGTTTGCGGAAGAAACCGCCGCAGTGGAACGTGCGGTGGACGCATTAAGCAAGCGCCTGGTTAAACTGGAGGGCAAATGACGCCAGGAGAAATACGGCGCCTCTATTTCATCGTCCAGACCTTTTTAAGTTACGGCCTTGATGAGCTAATCCCAAAAATGCGTATCACGTTGCCGCTGCGAATCTGGCGGCGCATGTTGTTCTGGATGCCAAACCAGCATAAAGATCAACCGCTTGGGGTGCGTTTACGTCTGGCGTTGCAGGAGCTGGGTCCGGTATGGATTAAATTCGGGCAAATGCTGTCTACCCGACGCGATCTCTTCCCGCCGCATATCGCCGATCAGCTGGCGATGCTGCAGGACCGGGTCGCGCCTTTCGATGGTGCACTCGCCAAACAACAGATTGAAAAAGCGATGGGCGGCTTGCCCGTTGACGCGTGGTTTGATGATTTCGAGATCGAGCCGCTGGCGTCTGCGTCCATTGCCCAGGTGCATACCGCGCGGCTGAAAGAGAACGGCAAAGAGGTGGTGATTAAGGTTATCCGCCCGGATATTTTGCCGGTAATCAAAGCGGACTTAAAACTGATTTATCGTCTGGCAGGTTGGGTGCCGCGTCTGTTGCCGGACGGGCGTCGTCTGCGTCCGCAAGAAGTGGTGCGCGAATACGAAAAAACGCTGATCGACGAACTCGATTTGCTGCGTGAGTCGGCGAACGCCATTCAGCTGCGTCGTAATTTCGAAGGCAGCCCGATGCTCTATATCCCCGAGGTGTATCCTGACTACTGTAGTCAGAACATGATGGTGATGGAGCGCATCTACGGCATTCCGGTGTCGGACGTGGTGGCGCTGGAGAAAAACGGCACCAACATGAAATTGCTGGCCGAACGTGGTGTACAGGTGTTCTTCACCCAGGTCTTCCGCGATAGCTTTTTCCATGCCGACATGCATCCTGGCAATATCTTTATCAGCTATGAACACCCGGAGAACCCGCAATACATCGGTATTGACTGCGGTATCGTTGGGTCGCTGAACAAAGAAGATAAGCGCTATCTGGCGGAAAACTTTATTGCCTTCTTCAACCGTGACTACCGCAGAGTTGCCGAACTGCACGTTGATTCTGGCTGGGTGCCGCCGGATACCAATGTTGAAGATTTCGAGTTTGCGATTCGTACCGTATGTGAACCGATTTTTGAAAAGCCGCTGGCAGAGATTTCCTTTGGCCATGTGCTGCTGAACCTGTTTAACACCGCGCGTCGCTTCAATATGGAAGTGCAGCCGCAGCTGGTGCTGCTGCAAAAAACCTTGCTCTATATTGAAGGTGTGGGACGTCAGCTTTACCCACAGCTGGATTTATGGAAAACGGCGAAACCATTCCTGGAATCGTGGATCAAAGATCAGGTGGGTTTACCGGCGCTGTTGAAGGCGGTGAAAGAGAAAGGACCGTTCTGGATCGAAAAAATGCCAGAACTTCCTGAACTGATTTACAACAGTTTGCGCCACGGCAAACAACTACAGATAAGTGTTGATAAAATCGCGACCGAACTGCAAACAAATCATGTGCGCCAGGGGCAATCCCGTTATTTATTTGGCATTGGCGCCACGTTGCTGTTAAGTGGCACATTATTACTCATTAACCGCCCGGAATGGGGGCTTGCCCCTGGCTGGTTAATGGCAGGCGGTGTGTTAACCTGGATTGTCGGCTGGCGCAAAACTCGCTGATTTTGACATCGCCCCCGGGAGGCGCGGTAACGTATACTGTGCCTTGTTTTTCATCATCTCTTACAGAGGACTATGTATGGGTGGTATCAGTATTTGGCAGTTATTGATCATTGCAGTGATTGTTGTGCTGCTGTTCGGAACGAAGAAGCTTGGCTCTATCGGTTCCGACCTTGGCGCGTCAATCAAAGGTTTTAAGAAAGCCATCAGCGATGACGACAAACAAGACAAAGACAAATCTGCAGAGGATGCGGATTTCACGGCTAAATCGCTTGCTGAAAAGCAAGAAGACGCGAAGAAAGATGAAAAGCGTCACGACAAAGAACAGGTGTAATCTGTGTTCGATATTGGTTTCGGCGAACTGTTATTAGTCTTCATTATCGGCCTGGTCGTTCTGGGGCCGCAGCGTTTACCTGTTGCGGTACGTACTGTCATGGGCTGGATCCGCGCGCTGCGCTCTCTGGCAACGACGGTGCAAAATGAGCTGACTCAGGAGCTTAAGCTGCAGGAGTTTCAGGACAGCCTCAAGAAGGTCGAGAAAGCCAGCCTGGACAACCTCACGCCGGAACTGAAGGCGTCAATGGATGAACTGCGCGAGGCGGCTGAGTCGATGAAACGCTCATACACCGCTCACGATCCAGAAAAGAGCAGCGATGAAGCGAACACCATCCATAACCCGGTGGTAAAAGGCAACGAAGCGCAGCACGAAGGCGTCACGCCGGCGACGGCAGAGGCACAGGCCAGCGCACCGGAGCAAGCTCCTGATATTCAGGATGCGCCGGAAGCGAAAAAAACCGTCATTCAGGCCGCAGAAGCGAAAACGGCTTCTGAGGCGACCTCTTCTTCAAGTGATAAATCCTGAACATGGCTGTCGATGATACTCAACCGCTCATCACGCATCTGATTGAGCTGCGTAAGCGCCTGTTAAACTGCATTATTGCCGTTATCGTGATTTTTCTGGCGCTGGTTTATTTTGCCAATGACATCTATCAGATTGTCTCTGCGCCATTGATTAAACAGATGCCGCTGGGCGCGACGATGATCGCAACCGATGTGGCATCGCCGTTCTTCACGCCGATCAAACTGACCTTCATGGTGTCGCTGATTCTCTCCGCACCGGTCATTCTTTATCAGGTGTGGGCGTTTGTGGCTCCGGCGCTCTACAAACATGAACGTCGTCTGATCATCCCGCTGTTGGTGTCCAGTTCGCTGCTGTTCTATATCGGTATGGCCTTCGCCTATTTCGTGGTGTTCCCGCTGGCGTTTGGTTTCCTGACGCACACGGCACCGGAAGGCGTGCTGGTCTCGACCGACATTGCCAGCTATTTGAATTTCGTCATGGGGCTGTTTATGGCCTTTGGCGTCGCGTTTGAAGTCCCCGTCGCCATTGTGCTGCTGTGCTGGATGGGCGTCACTACACCGCAATCGCTGCGCCAGAAACGACCGTATGTGCTGGTAGGCGCATTCGTGGTAGGCATGCTGCTGACGCCGCCGGATGTCTTCTCTCAGACGCTGCTGGCAATCCCCATGTACTGTCTGTTTGAGGTGGGCGTCTTCTTCGCGCGCTTCTACACGGGCAAGCGTCGACAGCCTGATGAAGGCGAAGACGAAACCACCACAGAAGAGTAAATCCAGCCGCCCGTCAGGGCGGTTGTTGTCTGGAGCGCTGTATGTTTGATATCGGTGTGAATCTCACCAGTTCCCAATTTGCCAAAGATCGTGATGAGGTGGTGGCGCGTGCGCAGGCTGCAGGTGTGAACGGCATGTTGCTTACCGGCACTAATCTGCATGAAAGCCAACAGGCGCAGCAACTGGCGAAATACTACCCACGCTGCTGGTCTACCGCCGGGGTGCATCCGCACGACAGCAGTAGCTGGACGCAGGAAACGGCCAGCGCCATCCGCCAGCTCGCTATGCAGCCAGAAGTGGTAGCGATTGGCGAGTGTGGGCTCGATTTCAACCGCAATTTCTCGCCCCCTGAAGAGCAGGAGCGGGCTTTCTCCGCGCAGCTGGCGCTGGCGGCAGAACTCGCAATGCCGGTCTTTTTACACTGTCGCGATGCTCATGACCGTTTTCTGGCACTGCTGGATCCGTGGCTTCCTCGCTTACCCGGTGCGGTACTGCACTGTTTCACCGGTACGCTACGTGAAGCGCAGGAGTGTCTGGCGCGGGGCATCTATCTGGGTATTACCGGCTGGGTGTGCGATGAACGACGTGGTCTGGAGCTGCGCGAGGTGTTGCCGCACATTCCCGCCGATCGTCTGTTTGTTGAAACGGATGCACCGTATTTGCTGCCACGCGATCTGTCGCCGAAACCGGCGTCACGGCGCAACGAGCCCGTACATCTGGGGCATATCCTGGCCTGTGTCGCGCAGCTGCGCGGTGAAGATGCCCAATGGCTTAGCGACGTGACGAATCAAAACGTGCAGACGTTGTTTGGCATTGGGCTTTAACGCGGGATCAGACTTTACGGAAGTCGGTGTTTTTGATGCTCTGTAGTACCTGTTTATTCAGCAGGTTAAGCAGTAGCATGGAGCGGGCTTCGCCGTCTGGTTCTTTAAAGATGGCCTCTAAACCTTCCAGCGCGCCTTCGGTAATGACTACGCTATCGCCGGGATACGGCGTTTCAGGGTCGGTAACGCCCTCGGGTTTATACAGGGAAAGCTGGTGAATGACCGTCGAGGGAACCAGGGCCGGGCTTGCGCCAAAACGAACAAAGTGGCTCACGCCGCGAGTGGCGTTAATCGTCGTGGTGTGAATGATTTCGGGGTCGAATTCCACAAACATATAGTTTGGGAACAGCGGTTCGCTCACCAGGGTACGCTTACCACGAACTATTTTTTCCAGCGAGATCATTGGCGTCAGGCAGCTTACCGCCTGGCGTTGAAGGTGTTCCTGGGCGCGCTGGAGCTGGCCTCGTTTGCAGTAAAGTAAATACCAGGATTGCATAATGTTCTTTTCCGAAAGTTCGGTGAGCAAGCATACCAAAAGCCTAAGGCGATGGGTAAGTTGATTATAACTGGCGACAATACTTACCGTCCTCTTTCACCTTGATTTAACAAAATTACAGCAACGTGAAGATGAACACCGTATAATAGAGCGCTTAGCAAGAGGCCATTATAAACCCCATGAAATACCATGACCTACGTGATTTTCTGACGCTGCTTGAACAGCAGGGCGAACTAAAACGCATTACGTTACCGGTGGATCCCCATCTGGAGATGACGGAAATTGCCGACCGCACCCTGCGTGCGGGGGGGCCGGCGTTACTGTTCGAAAACCCGAAAGGGTACACGATGCCGGTGCTGTGCAATTTGTTTGGTACGCCCCGTCGGGTTGCGTTGGGTATGGGGCAGGAAGACGTCAGTGCCCTGCGAGAAGTGGGTAAATTACTGGCCTTCCTGAAAGAACCGGAACCGCCAAAAGGCTTTCGCGATCTTTTCGATAAGCTCCCCCAGTTTAAACAAGTGCTGAACATGCCGACCAAACGGCTGCGCGGTGCGCCTTGCCAGCAAAAAGTGGTGCAGGGCGACGATGTCGATCTCACCAAAATCCCTATCATGCAGTGCTGGCCTGATGACGTCGCACCGCTGATTACCTGGGGGCTGACGGTTACACGCGGGCCGCATAAAGAGCGGCAGAATTTAGGCATTTACCGCCAGCAGCGGATTGGCAAAAACAAGCTGATCATGCGCTGGTTGTCCCATCGCGGCGGCGCACTCGATTTTCAGGAGTGGTGCGCGGCACATCCTGGCGAACGTTTCCCGGTCTCTGTGGCCCTGGGTGCAGACCCGGCGACCATTCTGGGGGCGGTGACGCCCGTGCCGGATACCCTGTCGGAATATGCTTTCGCCGGCTTACTGCGCGGTACCAAAACCGAAGTCGTCAAATGTCTTTCCAATGATTTAGAAGTCCCGGCCAGTGCGGAAATGGTGCTGGAAGGCTATATTGAGCCTGGAGAGATGGCGCCAGAAGGCCCCTATGGTGACCATACGGGTTACTACAACGAGGTCGACAACTTCCCGGTCTTCACCGTCACGCATATTACTCAGCGTGAAGACGCGATTTACCATTCGACCTACACCGGACGTCCGCCGGATGAACCTGCCGTGCTGGGTGTGGCACTCAATGAAGTGTTCGTCCCGATTCTGCAAAAGCAGTTCCCGGAAATCGTCGATTTTTATCTGCCGCCGGAAGGCTGTTCCTATCGCCTTGCCGTCGTCACCATGAAGAAACAGTACGCAGGTCATGCAAAACGCGTCATGATGGGCGTCTGGTCGTTCTTGCGCCAGTTTATGTACACCAAGTTCGTGATTGTGTGTGACGACGACGTCAATGCGCGTGACTGGAACGATGTGATTTGGGCGATCACCACCCGTATGGACCCGGCTCGGGACACGGTGCTGGTAGAAAACACGCCAATTGATTACCTGGACTTTGCCTCGCCGGTTTCCGGACTTGGCTCAAAAATGGGACTGGATGCCACCAACAAATGGCCCGGTGAAACCGATCGAGAGTGGGGACGCCCCATCAGGAAGGATCCTGACGTGACGGCGCGTATCGACGCCATCTGGGATGAACTGGCCATTTTTAGTGACGGTAAAGGCGCCTGACGCGCCGCCGTTTTTCGCCAGACATTACGACAACGAGTATGAACCCGACAGAGGGAGCGCATGACAACCTTAAGCTGTAAAGTGACCTCGGTAGACGCCATCACCGATACCGTATATCGCGTCCGTTTAGTGCCGGAAGCGGCTTTTTCTTTTCGCGCTGGCCAGTACTTAATGGTAGTGATGGATGAACGAGACAAACGCCCCTTCTCTCTGGCTTCCACGCCGAGCCAGCACGACTTTATCGAGCTGCACATTGGCGCGTCAGAATTAAATCTTTACGCCATGGCGGTCATGGACCGCATCCTGAAAGACAGAGAAATCGTTGTGGATCTTCCACACGGTGACGCCTGGCTGCGTGACGATGAAGAACGTCCGCTGGTGTTGATTGCCGGGGGGACTGGCTTCTCCTACGCGCGTTCCATTCTGCTGACTGCGCTTGAGCAAAACCCGAACCGTGACATCACCATTTACTGGGGTGGGCGCGAAGAGAAACACCTGTACGATCTGTCCGAGCTGGAAGCGCTGTCCGTTGATCACCCGAACCTGAGCGTGGTGCCGGTTGTTGAGCAGCCGGAAGAGAACTGGCGTGGCCGCAGCGGAACCGTACTGACTGCAGTATTGCAGGATTTCGGTACGCTGGCGGAGCATGATATTTATATCGCCGGACGCTTTGAGATGGCGAAAATCGCCCGCGACCTGTTCTGCAATGAACGTGGTGCGCGTGAAGACCGTCTGTTCGGTGACGCCTTCGCGTTTATTTGAGCCTTCCCCAAAAACCACCACTTCATGGAGGTGGTGGTTTTCTGCAATTACTCATCCAAATTGTGGAAATCAACGAACAGCGGCTCGTCGTTTTCCAGTAAGCACAACATTTCCCCTGTAACGCCATGATCCGTCTTGAGACTTGCTGTCACGAGTGTCGCAATATGCTGGCTGCCAATATTTTCATCAAAGCGTTCAAGGATGGCTGTACTGGGGTCCGGGATTGCTGCCTGCAATTTAGCGTGTAATCCGGGATTATTGGCTTTGAGTTTCTCGAGACCAGATGTCAGGCAGCGCTGTGCCATGACCAGCTCCTGGCTTCCCTCTTCATTTGCTCCTACTGGGGCAGATAACAGCGCCAAAAGGCAGGAGAATACCAGCGTGATTTTCTTCATTTCATTCCCTTGTATTAAAAAAAGTCCATATTTATTTTAAGGGATTAGACGGGGGATGCGAAGTAAAAAGCCCGCCCCTGACAGGCGGGAAAACGGCAACTAAACGTTGTTGTAGGATGGTTTGTTTGCCGGGCAAGCGCAGCGCCCCCGGCAAACATGCCGGATGGCGACGCAGGTGCGTCTTATCCGGCCTACGATACTGGAGTGCGTATTTATACCCGCTCGAACACCGTCGCGATCCCCTGACCCAGCCCGATGCACATGGTTGCCAGACCAAACTGGGCGTCTTTGCGTTCCATCAGGTTGAGCAGGGTGGTGCTGATACGCGTACCGGAACACCCCAGCGGGTGGCCGAGTGCGATCGCACCGCCGTTGAGGTTGATCTTCTCGTCAATCTGCTCCATCAGCCCCAGATCTTTAATGCACGGCAGGATCTGCGCGGCAAATGCCTCATTCATTTCGAACAGGTCGATATCACTGGTGGTCAGGCCCGCTTTTTTCAGCGCCAGCTTCGATGCCGGAACCGGGCCATAACCCATAATGGACGGATCGCATCCGACAACGGCCATGGAGCGTACGCGGGCGCGTGGTTTCAGCCCCAGCTCGCGGGCGCGGCTTTCACTCATCACCAGCATGGCCGATGCGCCGTCGGACAGCGCAGAAGAGGTCCCGGCGGTGACCGTACCGCTAACCGGATCGAACGCCGGTCTTAAGGCTGAGAGCGCCTCGACGGTGGTTTCCGGGCGGATCACTTCGTCGTAATTAAATTGCTTTAATACGCCATCAGCATCGTGGCCGCCGGTGGGAATGATTTCGTTTTTAAATGCTCCAGACTGCGTGGCGGCCCAGGCGCGGGCATGAGAACGCGCGCCAAACGCGTCCTGCATTTCGCGGCTGATACCGTGCATTCGTGAGAGCATTTCAGCGGTGAGGCCCATCATCCCTGCGGCTTTCGCCACATTACGGCTCATGCCTGGATGAAAATCCACGCCGTGGCTCATGGGGACATGGCCCATATGCTCCACGCCACCGACCAGGCACGCCTGTGCATCACCGGTCATGATCATGCGCGCCGCGTCGTGCAGCGCCTGCATCGACGAACCACACAGACGGTTAACAGTGACTGCGGGAACCGAATGGGGGATCTCCGCCAGCAGTGAGGCGTTGCGGGCGATGTTAAAGCCCTGTTCCAGGGTCTGCTGCACGCAGCCCCAGTAGATGTCGTCCAACGCGGCGGCTTCAAGCGCCGGGTTGCGCGCCAGCAGGCTACGCATCAGGTGTGCGGAGAGATCTTCTGCACGTACGTTACGAAACGCGCCCCCTTTTGAGCGGCCCATCGGGGTACGAATTGCCTCAACAATAACAACCTGTTCCATCGTGACTCCTTAAGCCGTTTTCAGCTCACCAGCCGGGCGGGCTGGATTAACCGGGGGATAATACGCTTCGTTCTGACGCGCTTTCTCGCGCAGTCCGGCCGGAACCTCGTACAGCGGGCCGAGATGCTGGAACTGGTGCGCCATATCGAGATATTTTGCGCTGCCGAGCGTATCCAGCCAGCGGAACGCGCCGCCGTGGAACGGAGGGAAACCGAGACCGTAGACCAGCGCCATGTCGGCTTCTGCCGGGCTGGCGATAATGCCTTCTTCCAGGCAGCGCACCACTTCGTTGACCATCGGGATCATCATGCGGGCGATAATCTCATCGTCGCTAAAGTCGCGCTTCGGCTGGCTAACCTCTGCCAGCAGGCTATACACTTCGGCGTCTTCTTCTTTCTTCGGTTTGCCCTTGCTGTCTTCTTTATAGCGCCAGAAGCCAAGGCCATTTTTCTGCCCGTAGCGACTAGCGTCGAACAGCGCGTCGATAGCATCGCGATAATCTTTCTGCATCCGCTGCGGGAAGCCCGCCGCCATGACGGCCTGCGCGTGATGCGCCGTGTCGATACCGACCACGTCCAGCAGGTATGCCGGGCCCATCGGCCAGCCAAAGACTTTTTCCATGACTTTATCGACTTTGCGGAAATCCGCGCCGTCACGCAGCAACTGGCTAAAGCCGGCAAAGTAAGGGAAGAGTACGCGGTTAACGAAGAAGCCCGGGCAGTCGTTCACCACGATCGGTGTTTTGCCCATTTTGCTGGCCCATGCCACGACTTTGGCAATGGTGTCGTCAGAGGTTTTCTCGCCGCGAATCACTTCAACCAGCGGCATACGGTGTACCGGGTTAAAGAAGTGCATCCCGCAGAAGTTTTCCGGGCGCTTGAGCACGCTTGCCAGTTCGGAAATAGGAATGGTAGAGGTATTCGACGCCAGAACGGCATCCGGGCGCACCTTGTCTTCGGTTTCCGCCAGCACAGCCTTTTTGACTTTCGGGTTTTCGACAACCGCTTCGACTACCACGTCCACGCGCTCAAATCCGGCATAGTCGAGGGTAGGGTGAATCGTGGAAATCACGCCCGCCAGTTTCAGACCATCGATTTTGCCGCGCTCAAGCTGTTTATTCAGCAGCTTGCCCGCTTCATTCATCCCCAACATCAGCGATTTGTCATTGATATCTTTCATGATAACCGGCACGCCTTTCCAGGCAGACTGGTAAGCGATACCGCCGCCCATAATGCCTGCGCCCAGTACGGCGGCCTGTTTCGGGGTCTCAATGTCTTTCGTCAGTTTCTTCGCTTTGCCTTTAACGTACTGATCGTTCAGGAAGATACCAACCAGCGCACGCGCCTCGGTGGAATGGGCCAGCGGGACAAAGCTCTGGTTTTCCAGTTTCAGTGCTTCGTCGCGTCCCAAACGGGCGGCGGCTTCAATGGTTTTCACGGCGGTCATCGGTGCCGGGTAATGTTTTCCGGCGGTCTGCGCGACCATGCCTTTGGCAATGGTGAAGCTCATGGTGGCTTCAATTTTACTCAAATGCAGTGGTTCCAGTTTCGGCTGACGTTTGGCTTTCCAGTCGAGGTCGCCGTTAATGGCCTGGCGCAAAATCGCTAACGCACCTGCTTTTAATTTTTCCGGTTGTACAACGCCATCGACCAGACCGATTTTCAGCGCCTGATCGGCACCCACATCTTTCCCGGCGGCAATGATTTCCAGCGCACTGTCTGCACCCAGCAGGCGCGGCATACGTACCGAACCGCCAAAGCCCGGCATGATGCCCAGCCTGGTTTCCGGCAGGCCGATGCGCAGGTCCGGAGTCGCTAAACGGTAATCAGTGGCGAGGACACATTCACAGCCGCCACCCAGTGCGTAGCCGTTGACGGCGGAGATGGTCGGCACGGGCAAGTCTTCTAGGCGACTAAAGACGCTGTTAGCAAAGTGCAGCCAGGTACTCAGTTGTTCTCCCGGAACCAGGAACAGTGAGAGGAATTCGGTAATGTCGGCACCGACAATAAACGCCGCTTTTTCTGAACGCAGCAGCAGGCCTTTTAAATCCGCTTGTTTTTCCAGCACGTCCAGCGCCTGGCCGAGGCTGGCCACGGTTGCCGTGTCTAACTTATTCACCGACCCGGGGGCATCGAATACCAGTTCGGCAATGCCATCTTCCAGCCAGTTGAGATATAGGGTATCGCCTTTGTAGAGCATGTCGGTCTCCTGAATCCAGCAAGGGATCTGGTCATACCAGATGAAGCGGAGTGTGGTTTTTATGTTAACAAATTGCAAATTTTTCTTTAAAAAATTGCTGGTTTGATCACGCTCAGTCGAAATCACCCTGCCGGGATCAGGTGTGCTAAGATGCAAAAACTTGAGGTCAAAAAAACAGAAGGAAGAATGATGGACTCACTGGCCGCGCTGTATAAAAATCATATTGTTACGCTACAGGAACGTACCCGGGACGTGCTGGCCCGCTTTAAACTGGACGCCCTGTTGATTCACTCCGGCGAACTGTTCAATGTCTTTCTCGATGACCATCCGTACCCTTTCAAGGTCAACCCGCAGTTTAAAGCCTGGGTGCCGGTAACACAGGTTCCAAATTGCTGGTTGCTGGTGGACGGCGTTAACAAACCGAAGCTGTGGTTCTACCTGCCGGTTGATTACTGGCACAACGTTGAGCCGCTGCCGACTTCCTTCTGGACCGAAGACGTTGAGGTGATTGCTCTGCCGAAAGCCGATGGTATTGGCAGCCAGTTGCCTGCCGCGCGCGGTAATATCGGGTATATCGGTCCGGTACCGGAGCGCGCACTGTCGCTGGATATTGCCGCCAGCAACGTCAACCCGAAAGGGGTGATCGACTACCTGCATTACTATCGTGCCTATAAAACCGATTATGAGCTGGCCTGTATGCGTGAAGCGCAGAAAACGGCGGTCATCGGCCATCGCGCGGCGGAAGAGGCATTCCGTTCCGGGATGAGTGAGTTTGATATCAACCAGGCTTACCTGACGGCGACCGGACACCGCGACACCGATGTGCCTTATGGCAATATCGTGGCGCTCAATGAGCACGCTTCCGTACTCCATTACACCAAACTGGATCACCGCGTGCCGGCGGAGATGCGCAGTTTCCTGCTGGATGCGGGGGCGGAATACAACGGTTACGCTGCAGACCTGACGCGTACCTGGTCGGCGCATAGCGATAACGACTATGCCCATCTGGTGAAAGACGTTAACGATGAGCAACTGGCGCTGATCGCCACGATGAAGGCGGGCGTTAACTACACCGAGTATCACCTCCAGTTCCATCAGCGTATTGCGAAGCTGCTGCGCAAACACCAAATCATCTCTGATATGAGTGAAGAGGCGATGGTTGAAAACGACCTGACCGGGCCGTTTATGCCGCACGGTATTGGTCACCCGCTGGGTCTGCAGGTACATGATGTCGCCGGTTTCATGCAGGATGATGCCGGTACGCATCTGGCCGCACCGTCTAAATATCCTTACCTGCGCTGCACCCGTGTGCTGCAACCGCGCATGGTGCTGACCATCGAGCCGGGTATCTACTTTATTGAGTCACTGCTGGCGCCGTGGCGTGAAGGTCAGTTCAGCAAGCACTTCAACTGGCAGAAAATTGAGGCGCTTAAACCGTTCGGTGGCATTCGTATCGAAGACAACGTGGTTATTCACGAAAACAGCATCGAAAACATGACGCGTGATCTGAAACTGGCGTAATGGAAAGCTGGCTGATACCGGCTGCGCCGGTCACCTTCGTTGAAGAGATCAAGAAAAGCCGTTTTATCACCTTCCTGGCCCATACTGAGGGTGTGGAAGCGGCGAAGGTGTTTGTCGAGTCAGTCCGTGCGGAGCACCCGGATGCGCGACATCACTGTGTGGCCTGGGTTGCCGGGCCGCCGAATGATTCGCAACAGTTGGGTTTTTCGGACGATGGTGAACCTGCGGGTACCGCCGGTAAACCGATGCTCGCCCAGCTTATGGGGAGCGGCGTCGGGGAAATCGCCGCCGTGGTGGTGCGTTACTACGGTGGTGTGCTCTTGGGCACTGGCGGCCTGGTAAAAGCCTATGGTGGTGGTGTGAGCCAGGCGCTTGCGCAGTTGACGACGCTGCGCAAGACGCCATTAACCGAATATACTTTGCAGTGTGAATATGGGCAGTTGGCCGGAATTGAAACGCTGCTGGGGCAGTTTTCCGGCAAGGTCGTGGCCAGTGAGTTCGAGGCTTTTGTTCGGCTTCGGGTGGCACTTCCGCAATCTGAACTGGCTGCCTTTTCGACAAAACTTGCTGATTTCAGTCGCGGTGCGTTGCAATTACACAAGATTGAAGAATAATCCCCACCTAATTTTTGCGTACCTAAGGAAGCGGCAGAGATGCATTTTCGTGCCATAACCCGAATTGTTGGACTTCTGATCATCCTTTTTTCCGGGACGATGATTCTGCCAGGGCTGGTTGCACTGATCTATCGTGATGGCGCAGGAAGGGCATTCACACAGACCTTCTTTGTCGCGCTGGCGATTGGCTCCCTGCTGTGGTGGCCGAACCGCCGTGAAAAGAGTGAGCTGAAATCACGCGAGGGCTTCCTGATTGTTGTGCTGTTCTGGACAGTGCTGGGTAGCGTGGGGGCGCTGCCGTTTATCTTTTCTGAAAGCCCGAACCTGACGGTGACGGATGCCTTCTTCGAATCGTTCTCGGGTTTAACGACCACCGGGGCCACCACGCTGGTGGGGCTGGACTCCTTACCCCATGCGATTCTCTTTTATCGCCAGATGCTGCAATGGTTTGGTGGTATGGGGATCATCGTGCTGGCGGTGGCGATTCTGCCTATTCTGGGTGTCGGGGGCATGCAGCTCTATCGTGCTGAAATGCCGGGCCCGCTGAAAGACAATAAAATGCGCCCGCGTATTGCCGAAACGGCGAAAACGCTGTGGCTCATCTATGTATTGTTGACCATTGCCTGTGCGCTGGCGCTGTGGTTTGCCGGTATGCCTGCGTTCGACGCGATTGGGCACAGCTTCTCAACCATCGCGATTGGCGGTTTTTCGACGCATGATGCCAGCGTGGGTTACTTCGACAGTCCTACCATTAACACCATTATTGCCATCTTCTTGCTGATCTCTGGCTGTAACTATGGCCTGCACTTCTCTTTGCTCAGCGGCCGCAGCCTGAAAGTGTACTGGCGCGATCCTGAGTTTCGCATGTTCATCGGCGTGCAGCTGACGCTGGTGGTGATCTGCACCGTGATGCTGTGGTTCCACAATGTGTACAGTTCGGCGATGACGACGCTAAACCAGGCCTTCTTCCAGGTGGTGTCGATGGCGACGACCGCAGGCTTTACGACTGACAGTATTTCGCGTTGGCCGCTATTTCTGCCGGTGCTGTTGCTCTGCTCGGCCTTTATCGGGGGCTGTGCGGGGTCGACGGGCGGTGGCCTGAAAGTGATTCGTATCCTGCTGCTGTTCAAACAGGGCAACCGTGAACTGAAACGTCTGGTGCATCCGAATGCGGTATATAGCATCAAACTGGGTAATCGTGCTCTGCCGGAACGTATCCTTGAAGCGGTATGGGGGTTCTTCTCTGCTTATGCCCTGGTGTTTATCGTCAGCATGCTGGCGATCATCGCAACCGGTGTGGATGACTTCTCCGCATTTGCTTCTGTGGTGGCGACGCTCAATAATCTGGGGCCGGGGCTTGGTGTGGTGGCGGACAACTTCGCCAGCATGAACCCGATTGCGAAATGGATCCTGATAGCCAATATGCTGTTTGGTCGTCTTGAGGTCTTTACCTTATTGGTACTGTTTACACCGACCTTCTGGCGTGAATAAGGGAGCTATACGTGAAAACGTTAATATTGTTTTCTACCCGCGATGGACAAACGCGCGAGATTGCCGCTTATCTGGCCTCGCAACTCAGTGAACTGGGGGTGAGCGCCGACGTGCTCAACCTTCATCGCGTCGAAACGATTGACTGGCCTGCCTATGAACGCGTCATTATTGGTGCGTCTATTCGTTATGGGCATTTCAATCCCGCGCTGGAGAGTTTTGTTAAGCAGCACCAGAAAAACCTCAATGCGCTGCCGAGCGCGTTCTTCTCCGTGAACCTCGTTGCGCGCAAGCCTGAGAAGCGTACCCCGCAGACCAATAATTACACCCGCAAGTTTTTGCTGAGTTCACCGTGGCGCCCTGATGAGTGCGTGGTGTTTGCGGGTGCGCTGCGCTATCCCCGTTATCGCTGGTTTGACCGTCTGATGATTCAGCTCATTATGAAGATGACGGGAGGCGAAACGGATACCAGTAAAGAAGTTGTCTACACCGATTGGCCGCAGGTGACGGAATTTGCTCGGAAAATCGCTCAGTTAAACAGCAAAACGCCTGTTTAACCGGCGCTATGAATGAAATTTGAGCGAACGATAATTTTTTTGAATTTTATGCTTGTCACTTCCGAAGAACTCCCTATAATGCGCCTCCACTGACACGGAACAACGGCAAACAAGCCGCCGGGTCAGCGGGGTTCTCCTGAGAATCCCGACAGAGAAAAGCGAAATTAAATGCTTGACTCTGAATGAGGAA
>NZ_CBFFRL010000045.1:0-29149 GCF_965644215.1 Phytobacter sp. V69 | reverse complement strand
CTTATCGGTAGTTAACCCTTCCTCCTACACTCTCCACAATCATGTCCGAGCGTTGCACTTATTATCTGAATTCGCGGTTCAATGCCGTCCGGGATATCAGGAAAATTCTGCCGTTTGATGATGGGGTTCGCCTGAAAAAAGGCGATAACCGCAGAGAGAAAACGCAATGATTCGTTGTAGTCATCAAAGCTGGCGGTAAACAAAACATCAAGATTAAAGCGTACCGTCGGCATCATCTGTCTGGTGACATTATTTTTCGCATCTGGCGCGGAGCGCGTAGCATAAAAGGGTTTGCTGGTTTCATGTTCCAGATTGATAAGCGTCAGCACCAGTTTGTTTTAATTTTTTAAAGGTGAACCGCCGTTCGAATCGACCAGGTTATTTAAAACAACCATATTGCCTGCAATATCGAATTGATTGCGTAATTGCTGATCGAGAATGTCTTTAAGATAACTCAGTGCATCTTCAATCATGTAACGTCCTTAATGAGGAAATTGCAAGCCGCCACACACCGAACCGCTAACCTAACACCCTTTTATGTTTATCCGCAAACATTAGTTCAGACGGTGTGAAATTCAAAAAAAATATAAAGACAGCAAACCGTATTGCCTTTAATTTTTAAAGGCAATAAAGATTCCCTGCCGGAATAGAGACAGATGGAATTATTTCATCGCTAACAGTGATTCTCAGTATGCATTATCAAACGGGCAATAAACCCCCTACAATAAGAACCGAGTTCTTATTGCACTATTTATAGGTAAAATTATAAAGTCAGTAACATGTCGGCATGGTTTGCATGCTTCAACGTTTTTTCAGTATAAGCGGGAAATCAGAAAACTCTATAAAATTACAAAAAAAATAAAGAGTCATATTTTCAATACGATAGGGTATTCGACTTATAGGTAGCGATGTTACATCGATAGTCGTTCTCGCCCCAGGAATACAGCCATGGCGCACCGTACGGGCATAAAATATGCGCCAAAGCGCACACTAAAACGCGTTAACTGGATTTGCACAAAAATGACATCGAAAATTGCATAAAAGTGATTTTGGCCCGCTATTTCTTTTTGGCTTACGAAATGTTTAGTCGCAGTAAAACTATTTCGTAAAGTTAAGAATAATAACAGTCCGTACGTTACTTTTATTACACGCCAGACCAAACACACCCCATCTCCTGCCATAGACAAACAATCAGAATAAGTATTACCAATATATTAAGCATGCAGAAATGAAAATTAAGGTAAAAACGGAGGTCTGACTGGATGCAGCAAACCCGCATCAGGGATAACACGCAGGGTATAATTCTGAGCGTAAAAAAAGTCACCGCATTGTGCACTAATAATAAGTTTCCGATCTCGTTTTTTCGTCACATAGCGATACACATCGGTGCGAAAATTTAAAATCATTGTCATTACCTGGTCACAAAATGTAACACAAAATTTATTTCAGTCGTTTTTATTAGCAAAGCGATGCGTAAATGCATAGCTCATGACAGATATTGCCGAATTGCCACTGGCATCACTTTTTTATTTTTATGTCGTAAAAAAACTACACTGCTGTATTGATCAGCGCATTCTGATCGTCAATGCGCTGTGACAGCATGTCATGGAACAGACGGGTCGCCATGGATAACGTCCGCTGACGCGGCAAACAGAGATCGACCTTCACTTTGCCCATCAATGGGTCGGCCAGCGGTACCGCCACAAACATCGACTGTCCTTCCTGATCCTGACGATTTAACTGAGGCAAAATGAGCAGCGTTTTTCCCTGTAGCGCCAGGGTTTTTTGCACTTCCATCGAACTGGTAATAAACCGCATATCAAAATGCACGGCTTCGCGCCGGGCAGCGGACTCCAGTAACTGACGCACGGCATAGTTCGCGGGGGGAATGGCGATCGGATGAACAGCAATCTCTTTCAGGGTCAGCCGCGATTTCGCCGCCAGCGGATGATGGGCGGCCATCAGCACTTTGTGTTCCAGCTGACAGCAGTTGGTCACCTGAATCTCGGCGCTGACGGGGGTATAAAAGGCCAGCGCCACATCGGCGTGCCCGTTAATAAGCTGTTCGGCAATATGCGGGGCGCTGCCGGTGTCTATTTCGAACGACACGTCCGGATTATGCTGACCGAACGCCTCAATGACGGGGGCGATAAAAAGCGCCACCAGGCTCTCGGCGGCACAGATTTTTATCGTCCCGGACACCACGCTTCGCGTTGAGGTAATACGAGATTTCACCGACTCCAGCTCGCGCAGCGTGGCATCTACCGCCTGCGCCAGAAACTCCCCTTCACGGGTCAGTTTAATGCCGCGTGGACCACGTTCAATCAGTGCAGCACCGTAGTAATGTTCCAGAATATCGATTTGCCGCGTCACGGCCCCCGGAGCCACAAACAATTTATCGGCGGCCTCACGAAAGGAAGCAGACTTTGCGACCTGACTAAAATATTTCAGCGCCCGTAATTGCATTGTGTCTCCCATTGGATGAATCCATTGGAGCGACCTTATTACGCTGGCGAAATATTGGCAAACATCGACACAATTAGCGCCACATTGCACTTTTATTAAGCACAGAGCGCCATTTCTGTGCATTCATTGCGCTATTCACATCGTCATCTCCCCACAATGGCCTGTATATGCGGCATAACCGCTGATTTATCGCTGCCCCATTCCGTGCTCGGGTTTAAGAACCAGGCACATTTTAAGTGCACTCGATGAAGCGAATATTTACCGTTGAAAAACGCCCGTTTGAAGAAAAGGTAAAATAGTCAATAAAAACAGATGATTAAATTTAATCATATTATTTTCTTATTCGCTTATCTTGTCGCCAGTGCATACATTTTTTAAACACTGACTTCGCGTAATTGTGATAGTGAGCGGTTCGGCGCCCTGTTATATGTCTGCTATGTCTTTTCACGTTTCACTTCGTCTGAACACATTGAGGAAGGCCATACGATGACAAACGAAATAAGTCATAGCGCTTCAAAACCCAAAGCATCACGCAAAGAAGTTGTTGCGGTTGTTCTTGGCGCTGCGGTTGAGTTTTTCGATTTCAGTGCTTATGCCACCTTTGCCGTGATGATCGGTAATATTTTCTTTCCCTCAGATAACCCCTTTACCAGTCTTTTATTATCCGTCTCTGTTTTTGGTATCGGCTTTATTGTGCGCCCGCTTGGCGCCATATTTATTGGCAGCTATGCCGACCGCGTGGGACGCAAACCGGCAATGCTCCTCACCATGGTCTTTATGACCATCGGCACCGGCGGGCTGGTCTTCCTGCCCGGCTATGAAACCATTGGCATGGCGGCCCCTGTCTTGCTGGTGATTGTCCGCATGCTGCAAGGTCTGGCCTGGGGCGGCGAAGCCGGTCCCGCGACCACCTTTATTATGGAGGCCGCACCGGAAGGTAAACGGGCGTTTTACACCAGTTGGCAAATCGTCGCCCAGGGGCTGGCGGGCATCAGCGCCGGGGTGATTGGTTATACGCTGACGCTAATCCTGACGCCGGAACAGCTGTCCTCCTGGGGCTGGCGCGTGCCTTTCGCCTTTGGCTTGCTCATTCTGCCTATCGCCATCTATATGCGCCGTAACCTTAACGAAACCTTCACCACCGAGAACACCGCTGCCAGCGAGTCTACCGGCAGCCTGCTCGGTGAAGTGATGCGTAACTACCGTGGCCTGATTCTGGTGGGCATTTTTATTCTCTCCGGCAGTACCATCACGCAATATTTTCTCAATTATATGACCACCTATGCCCTGAAAGAGCTGGCGTTCGCACCGGGAACTGCCATGGCGTCGACTATTTTGATCGGCGTGTGTGTGGTGGTGTTCTCGCTGGTAGGTGGCTGGATGGCGGACCGCTTCGGGCGCAAGATGACCATCATCGCACCGCGCCTGATTCTGCTGCTCCTGCTGCTGCCGGGTCTTGAGATGATCAATACCTGGCGCAGCGAAGGCGTCTTCTTTGCCATTATCACCCTCTTTGCGGCCTTGCAATGCATCAGCGGCTCCGGCGTGCTGGTGGTGCTGTGTGAAAACTTCCCGCGCTATATCCGCTCAACCGGTTTCTCCATCGCGTTTGCCTTCGGCATCACCCTGTTTGGCGGGACGGCGCAAATTGTCTTCTCGTGGCTGATTAAATGGACCGGCGACCCGGTATCCCCCGGCTACTACCTTATCGCTGCCAATATTCTCTGCCTGGTGGCGACGCTCATGCTCAAAGAACGCGTCCCTCACAAGTCCACCCGCCGGGTACAAGCACCGCAGGGCAAGATTCAGTTTGCGAAGGAGAAATCACGATGAAAACCGTACTAAGTTGGGATGAATGGGCCACCTGCGATGCCACCGCGCTGGCAGATCTGGTCGAACGCGGCGACGTCAGCGCCGCTGAGCTGGCGCAGCAGGCGCAGGCCGCAACGCAGAGGATTAACCCACAAATCGGCGCCGTCGTGGAGCTGTTTGACGACGCCATCCACCGACCGGAAACAGACGGGACCTGTCTGGAGGGACCATTTAAGGGCGTTCCCTTCCTGATAAAAGACTTAGGTCCAGGGGTGAAAGGCCGCTTGCAGGAGCAAGGCTCCGCGTTTATGCGCGGCAACCGTCCGGGCGAAGATGCCTTCCTAACCACGCAAATTCGCCACGCTGGGCTCAATATTATTGGCCGCAGCGCCACGCCGGAATTTGGCGTTTGCGGGTCAGCGGAAAACCCGGATATCTACGTGACGCGCAGTCCGTGGAACACGCAGCACACCACCTTTGGCTCATCCGCCGGGGCATGCGCATCGGTGGCGGCCGGGATTCTTCCCCTCGCCCACGCCACCGATGGCGGCGGCTCTATTCGCATCCCGGCGGGATCCAACGGGCTTGTCGGCCTGAAAAGCAGCCGCGGCGTCTTTTCGATTGGCCCGGCGCTGTCGGATATCACTGGCTACGTTTCCACCCAAGGCTGTGTGAGTCGCAGCGTGCGCGACACGGCGCGCTTCGTTGATAGCTGCCGGGGTGGCGCACCGGGCGAGTTCATGCCTTACTGGCAACCCCCGGAGACCTATAGCGAGATGATCGCCCGCGATCCCGCGCCGCTGCGCTTTGCGGTGTCCCACGAATGGGGAAATTACCGTGCAACGCCGCATTTTGTCGACGAGCTGGAGAAAACCACGCGCCTGCTCCAGGAACTGGGGCATCAGGTGGAATGGGTGACGCCAGACATCCCGTTCGAAGAGGCGTTTGCCGCGCAGACCGCCTGCTACATCAGCAATTTTGCGCAGTTTATTCAGCGGCTGCTGGAGAAAAACGATCTTAGCGCCCCGCCGGAGGATAAAATCGAGCCGATTAATATCCGTATCTGGCAAAAAGGGATTGATATGTCCTACAGCGAGCGCTGGAAAATGCAGGATGCGTTTAACCAAATTTCCCGCAAGCTGGGGGCGTTTTTCCAGACCTGGGATCTGATCCTGACGCCGACGTTCTCCAAACCAACGCCGCTACTCGGCGAGAAAAAGTACCTGACGCTCAGCGATAACCCGGACGTGATGGACTGGTTCTATTCCCTGTGGGATATCTTCTCCTATACCCCGCTCGCCAGTTTAACCGGTACGCCAGGCATCTCCTTGCCGCTGGCCTGGCAAAAATCCGGGCTGCCGCTGGGGATGCATTTCCAGACCCGCCAGGGCAATGACGGTTTATTGTTGCAGCTTGCGGCCCAGCTTGAACGCGCCTCCGGCGGGCGTTTTATCAGTAACACCACGCCGCAGGTACATGTCACCCGCTAGCACCAGACCTTTTCCCGGATGCGGCGCAAACCGCCTTATCCGGGCTACGCCGTAACTCCCGGAAACCGCACTTTCCGTAGCCCCGTTAAGCGTCAGCGCCACCGGGAATGTCCCGGATGCGGCATTGCCTTATTCGGGCAACGCCACGCCCGGCTCCGGGGTTTTCTTTACTCTCCTGCCAGACGCCTGTACTGGGCGTAGCGGTCTTTGGCATCCTGCTCGGTCTGGGCAAACAGACTGTCGGCCACCTCCGGCGAAGTGCGGCCCAGCGAGGCGTAGCGGACTTCGCCCATCAGGAAGTCGCGGAAACTCTCCTCCGGTTCTTCCGAATCAAGAATGAACGGATTTTTCCCTTTTGCCAGCAACTGCGGGTTGTAGCGCCAGAGATGCCAGTATCCGGCATCCACCGCACGTTTTGCTTCGCGGATACTGTGCCCCATCCCGGCCTTCAGACCGTGGTTAATACAGGCCGCGTAGGCAATCACCAGCGACGGTCCCGGCCAGGCCTCAGCCTCAGCAATAGCCCGCAGCGTCTGGGCTTTATCAGCCCCCATGGCTACCTGCGCGACATACACATTGCCGTAGCTGACGGCCATCATCCCCAGATCTTTTTTACGCGTCCGTTTGCCCTCGGCGGCGAACTTGGCGATAGCAGCCACTGGGGTCGATTTCGACGACTGCCCGCCGGTGTTGGAATAGACCTCGGTGTCGAACACCAGAATGTTCACATCTTCGCCGGAAGCCATTACATGATCGAGGCCACCAAAACCAATGTCGTAGGCCCAGCCATCGCCGCCGAAGATCCACTGCGACCGTTTGGCGAAGTAATCCTGGTTCTGATACAGGCGATTGAGCAAATCATCGTCGCCCTTCTCCTGCGCCAGCAGCGCGCTCAGTTTTTCCGCCCGCGCACGGGTGCCTTCACCGAGATCTTTGTTTTCCAGCCAGTCGCGCAGTGCCTGTTGCAAATCCGGGTGCAGCGGTTTTTCCAGCACGTTGGATGCATCAGTAGCCAGCTGTTCACGGATGGCGCGCCCGCCTAACATCATCCCCAGACCAAACTCGGCGTTATCTTCGAACAGCGAGTTCGCCCAGGCTGGCCCCTGACCTTTATGGTTGGTGGTCCACGGAATCGACGGCGCACTGGCCCCCCAGATTGACGAGCAGCCGGTGGCGTTGGCAATCATCATGCGATCGCCGAAAAGCTGGGTGATTAAGCGGGCATACGGGGTTTCGCCGCACCCGGCGCAGGCACCGGAAAACTCCAGTAACGGGGTTTCAAACTGGCAGCCTTTCACCGTGGCTTTGCTGAACGGGTTCGCTTTTGGTGTTAAGGCCAGCGCGTGATCCCACACCGGGATCATATGGCGCTGGCTGTCGAGGGGCTGCATGGACAGGGCTTTGCCCTTCGATGGACAAATATCGACGCAGTTGCCGCAGCCGGAGCAATCAAGCGGCGACACCGCCAGATGGTATTCATATTGTTTGGCCCCCTGCGCCACTTTACTCAGTAACGCGGCGGGTGCGGCTTCGCGCTCTAAGCAGTCCAACAGCGCCGGGCGAATGGCTGCGTGCGGGCAGATAAACGCGCACTGATTACACTGGGTGCAACCTTCTGGCTGCCAGACCGGCACCTGCATGGCGATGCCGCGCTTCTCCCAGGCGGCCGTGCCGGGCGGGAATGTCCCATCTTCCATACCGAGAAAAGCGCTGACCGGCAGCCTGTCGCCGTTCTGGCGGTTCATCGGCTCAAGAATGTTGCGAATAAAGTCCGGCATCAGTTTGCCGTCGTCACTCTCGTCGTCTTCCACATAGGCCCAGTGATCGGGAACGATAATTTCCTGCAGCGCATCCATCCCCAGATCGATGGCGGAATTGTTCATATCCACCACGTTCTGCCCTTTGCTACCGTAGGATTTCACCACCGCTTTTTTGAGGTGCGCCGAGGCGGTTTTGGCATCAATGATGTCGGTCAGTTTAAAAAACGCCGCCTGCATCAGCATATTGAAACGCCCGCCGAGGCCGAGTTTGCGCGCAATATCCACCGCGTTGAGGGTGTAAAACCGTACCCCCTGGCGGGCAATCATGCGCTTCATTTTATTCGGCAGATGGCGCTCCACCTCTTCGCCAAACCAGGTGCAGTTGAGCAGGAATATCCCGCCCGGATTGATGCCATCCAGCAGATCATATTTATCGACGTAGGACTGCTGCGAGCAGGCAATAAAATCCGCGTTATGAATCAGATAAGGCGAGGTGATCGGGCGCTTACCAAAACGCAGATGCGACATGGTTATGCCACCGGATTTCTTCGAATCGTAGGCAAAATAGGCCTGGGCAAACATCTCGGTGGTATCGCCGATAATCTTGATCGCGTTCTTATTGGCGCTGACCGTACCGTCTGAGCCCAGCCCCCAGAATTTACAGGCGGTGATACCCTCGCGGGAGACGTGAATGTCATAAGCCGGAACCGGCAGCGAGGTATGGGTCACATCGTCAAAAATCCCCACCGTAAAGCCATCCATCGGCAGCGGTTTTTTCAGGTTTTCGAACACGGAAACAATGTGGTTTGGCAGCACATCTTTGCCACCCAGCGCATAGCGGCCACCGACAATCAGCGGCGGGTTGTCGTGATGGTAGAAGGCGTTTTTGACATCCAGACACAGTGGTTCAGCCTGCGCCCCCGGCTCTTTGGTACGGTCGAGGACGGCGATGCGCTTCACGCTGGCGGGGATCTTCGCCATAAAATGGGCCAGTGAGAACGGCCGGAACAGATGCACGGAAACCAGCCCGACTTTTTCGCCGCTGTCGATCATCGCGTCCACCACCTCCTGGATGGTGTCACACACCGAGCCCATCGCAATGATAATTTGCTCCGCATCCGGCGAGCCGTAGTAATCAAACAGATGGTATTCGCGCCCGGTAATGCGGTAAATATCCGCCATATAACCTTCGACGATATCCGGTAGCGCCTGATAAAAGCGGTTGGACGCTTCGCGCTCCTGAAAATAGATATCCGGGTTCTGTGCGGTGCCACGAATCACCGGGTGGTCCGGGTTGAGGGCGTTACGCCGAAAGCGATGAAGTGCTTCCTGGTCCAGCAGCGGAGCCAGCTCTTCTTGCTCCAGCACTTCAATCTTCTGGATTTCATGGGAGGTCCGAAAACCGTCAAAGAAATTAATAAAGGGCACGCGGCCTTTGATCGCGGCCAGGTGCGCCACAGCCGACAGATCCATCACCTGCTGGACGTTGTTTTCCGCCAGCATCGCGCAGCCGGTCTGGCGCACGGCCATCACGTCCTGGTGGTCACCGAAAATGTTCAGTGAGTTGGTCGCCAGCGCCCTGGCGCTGACGTGAAACACCCCCGGCAGCAGCTCGCCCGCAATTTTGTACAGATTGGGGATCATCAACAGCAACCCCTGGGAGGCGGTATAGGTTGTGGTTAGCGCCCCCGCCTGCAATGCGCCGTGTACCGCCCCTGCCGCACCGCCTTCCGACTGCATCTCCATCAGACGCACCGGTTGGCCAAACAGGTTTTTTTTCCCCTGTGCCGTCCGTTCGTCAACGTTTTCCGCCATCGGTGTTGAGGGCGTGATGGGATAAATCGCCGCGACATCGGTAAAGGCATAGGAGATCCAGGCCGCCGCAGCGTTGCCATCCATCGTTTTCTTTTTTCCGGACATTTCTCGTTCCTCGAATGTGAGAGGCAAAGTCGCCGCCCGCTGACGGCAAACCGTAGAACCCCTGCATTGCACAGCCTGTGCCATGTCGGAAAAATGCAATTTAGTGTCTTAAATTCAATTAATTAACGAATTATGTCGCGTTGTTCACATTGCGACATTGCGCGGAACAAGACAGGTCATACGACATCCTGTTGAACAGCTAACAAAGTGTCAGCGCCGCACCGGGAGCGGTTGACGGGTGGTCGAATTGTCCAGTTTCCAACAATTGGTCTGCATATTGTTCAGTGTTTGTTTTGCCACTCACAGAGGTGAAAAACACAAAAGCTAATAAATACAGTTACTTATATGTTCTGGCACGGCTGGTATGTTCCCTGCACTTATGAATGGGCAAACACACAAACTGGAGAACACACCATGACCATGCGTCAATGCGCCATTTATGGCAAAGGTGGGATCGGCAAATCCACCACCACGCAAAACCTCGTCGCCGCACTCGCGGAAATGGGTAAGAAAGTGATGATCGTCGGCTGCGACCCGAAAGCGGACTCCACCCGTCTGATCCTGCATGCGAAAGCGCAGAACACCATTATGGAGATGGCCGCCGAAGTGGGTTCCGTGGAAGACCTCGAACTGGAAGACGTGCTGCAAATCGGTTACGGCGGCGTGCGCTGTGCAGAATCCGGTGGCCCGGAGCCAGGCGTAGGTTGTGCAGGTCGCGGCGTGATCACCGCCATCAACTTCCTGGAAGAAGAAGGTGCCTATGTAAGCGATCTCGACTTTGTCTTCTATGACGTGCTCGGTGACGTGGTCTGCGGCGGGTTCGCCATGCCGATTCGCGAAAACAAAGCGCAAGAAATCTACATTGTCTGCTCCGGGGAAATGATGGCGATGTATGCCGCCAACAACATCTCTAAAGGCATCGTGAAATACGCCAAATCCGGCAAAGTGCGCCTGGGCGGGCTGATTTGTAACTCCCGTCAGACCGATCGTGAAGATGAACTGATCATCGCGCTGGCGGAAAAACTGGGCACCCAGATGATTCACTTTGTGCCCCGTGACAACATCGTTCAGCGCGCGGAAATTCGTCGCATGACGGTTATCGAATATGACCCGAAATGCAATCAGGCCGACGAATACCGCACGCTGGCGAACAAGATCGTTAACAACACCCTGATGGTCGTCCCGACCCCTTGCACCATGGATGAACTGGAAGCGCTGCTGATGGAATTCGGCATTATGGATGTGGAAGACACCAGCATCATCGGTAAAACCGCCGCCGAAGAAAACGCGGCCTGAGCCGCCTTGTAACAGGAACACAGTTATGAGCAATGCAACAGGCGAACGCAATCTGGAACTTATCCAGGAAGTGCTGGAGATCTTTCCGGAAAAAACGCGCAAAGAACGCAGAAAGCACATGATGGTGACCGACCCGGAGATGGAAAGCGTCGGGAAGTGCATCATCTCTAACCGCAAATCGCAGCCGGGTGTCATGACCGTGCGCGGCTGCTCTTACGCCGGTTCGAAAGGGGTAGTGTTTGGGCCTATCAAAGATATGGCACACATTTCCCACGGCCCGGTTGGCTGTGGGCAGTACTCCCGCGCCGGGCGTCGCAACTACTACACCGGGGTCAGCGGCGTTGATTCTTTCGGCACGCTGAACTTCACCTCTGACTTTCAGGAGCGCGACATCGTCTTTGGCGGCGATAAAAAACTCACCAAACTGATAGAAGAGATGGAGGAATTGTTCCCGCTGACCAAAGGTATCTCCATTCAGTCGGAATGCCCGGTTGGCTTGATTGGCGACGATATCGAAGCGGTGGCGAACGCCAGTAAAAAAGCGCTCAACAAGCCAGTTATCCCGGTACGTTGCGAAGGCTTTCGTGGCGTATCCCAGTCGCTCGGCCACCATATCGCCAACGACGTGATCCGCGACTGGGTGCTGGATAACCGCGAAGGCAAACCCTTCGAATCCACACCCTATGACGTGGCGATCATCGGTGATTACAACATCGGCGGCGACGCCTGGGCCTCCCGCATTCTGCTTGAAGAAATGGGGCTGCGCGTGGTGGCGCAGTGGTCCGGCGATGGCACGCTGGTAGATATGGAAAACACCCCGTTCGTGAAGCTGAATCTGGTGCACTGCTACCGCTCCATGAACTACATCTCACGCCATATGGAAGAAAAACACGGGATTCCCTGGATGGAATACAACTTCTTTGGCCCGACCAAAATCGCTGAATCGCTACGCAAAATCGCCGATCAGTTTGACGACACCATCCGCGCCAATGCGGAAGCGGTGATCGCCAAATATCAGGCGCAGAATGACGCGATTATCGCCAAATACCGCCCACGCCTCGAAGGCCGCAAAGTCCTGCTCTATATGGGCGGTCTGCGTCCTCGCCATGTGATTGGCGCGTATGAGGATTTGGGGATGGAGATCGTCGCCGCCGGGTATGAATTTGCCCATAACGATGACTACGACCGCACCCTGCCGGACCTCAAAGAAGGCACGCTGTTGTTCGATGACGCCAGCAGTTACGAGCTGGAGGCTTTCGTGAAGGCGATTAAGCCGGACCTCATTGGCTCGGGCATCAAGGAAAAATACATTTTCCAGAAAATGGGGGTTCCGTTCCGCCAGATGCATTCCTGGGATTATTCCGGCCCGTATCACGGTTATGACGGCTTTGCCATTTTTGCCCGCGATATGGACATGACGCTCAACAATCCCGCCTGGGGCGAGTTGACCGCACCCTGGCTGAAATCAGCCTGAATACTATCCTGACATCCCGTTTGTTCACCGATTTGTGGCGCGGGAGGAGAACATCATGAGCCAAACTGCTGAGAAAATTGTCACCTGTCATCCGCTGTTTGAACAGGACGAATACCAGACACTGTTTCGCAACAAGCGCGGTCTGGAAGAGGCGCACGACCCGCAGCGTGTGCAGGAGGTCTTTGAATGGACCACCACGTCGGAATATGAAGCGCTGAACTTCAAGCGCGAAGCATTAACCATCGATCCGGCAAAAGCCTGCCAGCCACTGGGGTCGGTGCTCTGTTCACTGGGGTTTGCCAATACGCTGCCCTACGTGCACGGTTCACAAGGTTGTGTGGCCTATTTCCGCACCTATTTTAACCGTCATTTCAAAGAGCCGGTCGCCTGCGTGTCCGACTCCATGACGGAAGATGCGGCGGTGTTTGGCGGTAACAACAACCTCAATACCGGGTTGCAGAATGCCAGTGCCCTGTACAAACCGGAAATTGTTGCGGTCTCCACTACCTGTATGGCGGAGGTGATCGGCGATGACCTGCAGGCCTTTATCGCCAACGCCAAAAAAGACGGGTTTATCGATGCGGCCATTCCAGTGCCGTATGCCCACACGCCGAGCTTTATCGGCAGCCACGTCACCGGCTGGGACAACATGTTTGAAGGTTTCGCCCGCGCCTTTACCGCTGACTACGTCTCGCAGCCTGGCAAACTGGCGAAGCTGAACATGGTGACCGGTTTCGAAACCTACCTCGGCAATTACCGCGTGCTCAAACGCATGATGGCCCAGATGGATGTGCCCTGCAGTCTGCTGTCTGATCCGTCTGAGGTGTTAGATACGCCAGCCGACGGCCACTACCGTATGTATGCAGGCGGCACTACCCAGCAAGAGATGCGCGATGCCCCGGATGCCATCGACACCCTGCTGCTGCAACCCTGGCAACTGGTGAAGAGCAAAAAAGTGGTACAGGAGTCGTGGAACCAGCCTGGCACGGAAGTGCAAATCCCGCTGGGATTAACCGCTACCGACGAACTGCTGATGGCGGTCAGTCAGTTAACCGGCAAACCGGTGGCGGATGCGCTGACGCTGGAGCGCGGACGTCTGGTGGACATGATTCTGGACTCCCACACCTGGCTGCACGGCAAGAAATTCGGTCTCTACGGCGACCCGGATTTTGTGATGGGGCTGAGTCGTTTCCTGCTGGAACTGGGCTGTGAACCAACGGTGATCCTCTGTCATAACGGTAGCAAACGCTGGCAGAAAGCGATGAAGAAAATGCTCGAGGCCTCACCGTATGGTCAGGAGAGCGAAGTCTTCATCAACTGCGATCTGTGGCATTTCCGTTCGTTGATGTTTACCCGCAAACCGGACTTTATGATCGGCAACTCGTACGCCAAATTCATCCAGCGTGACACGCTGGCGAAAGGCGAACAGTTTGAAGTTCCGCTGATCCGTCTCGGCTTCCCGTTGTTCGACCGCCACCACCTGCATCGCCAGACCACATGGGGCTATGAAGGGGCGATGAACATCGTGACCACGCTGGTTAACGCCGTGCTGGAAAAAGTCGACCGCGACACCATCAAACTGGGCAAAACGGACTACAGCTTCGACCTTGTCCGCTAACCATAATGCGCCCCGCCTCGTGCGGGGCCGCAAGGGGGAAACGATGCCAATAGTGATATTTCGTGAGCGCGGTCAGGATCTCTGGTGTTACATCGCCAAACAAGATCTCGAGGCCAAAGTCCTGACGGTCGAGCATGATACCCCGGACAACTGGGGTGGTGCTATTTCTCTGGAGGGAGGACGCCAGTATGTCGTCAGCCTGCAACCCGGACGACCGTCCTTTCCTATCAGCCTGCGCGCCACGCGCGGCGCACTCGTGTGAGAGGTGCCAGATGAACGATAACGATGTCCTTTTCTGGCGCATGCTGGCGCTGTTCCAGTGCCTGCCAGAACTGCAACCCGCGCAGATACTGGCCTGGCTGACGGGAGAACGCGACGATGCCTTAACCCCGGCGCAGCTCGATAAACTGAACATGCGCGAACTGGAAGCCACCTTCCCGTCGGAAACCGCCATGATGTCGCCCGCGCGCTGGACGCGCGTCAAAGCATGTCTGCGCGGCACGCTGCCCTCACATTTGCAGGTAAAAAGCACGGCGCGTCGGGCACAGCTACTGGTAGCCTTTTGTTCGCAGGATGGTGTGCTGATTAATGGCCACTTTGGTCAGGGACGGTTGTTTTTTATCTACGCCTTCGATGAACAAGGCGGATGGCTGCACGCGTTACGCCGTTTTCCCTCCGCCCCGCAAGCCCAGGAACCAAATGAAGTCCGCGCGCAACTGCTGGGCGATTGCCACCTGCTGTTTTGTGAAGCCATTGGCGGCCCTGCGGCGGCCCGGCTGATTCGCCACAATATCCACCCGATGAAAGTGTCACCGGGGATGTCCATCGCCGCCCAGTGCGATGCGATTACCTCCCTGCTCTGCGGACGCCTGCCGCCCTGGCTGGCAAAACGTCTTGAGAAAGCCAACCCGCTGGAAGAACGGGTATTTTAATCTGCTTGAACCCCTGCGTCTGACCTGTGTGTGCAGGGGATCCTTTTCTCGTTGTACTCAATGCGCCAATTGTCTGCTTTGTCGTAAATCCGACAGTACTTTCCCCTTTAAAATCAACGACTCATTTCTGGCTTACGAATTGCAATGTTGTGCTTAGCCCAACACGTCAATGAGGTCACTATGAAGGGAAATGAAATTCTCGCGCTGCTGGATGAACCTGCCTGCGAACACAACCACAAACAAAAATCCGGCTGTAGCGCCCCTAAACCCGGCGCAACGGCGGGCGGTTGCGCCTTCGACGGCGCGCAAATCACCCTGCTGCCGCTGTCAGATGTGGCGCACCTGGTACATGGGCCGATTGGCTGCACGGGCAGCTCTTGGGATAACCGGGGCAGCATGAGCTCCGGCCCCAGCATCAATCGGCTCGGTTTTACCACCGATTTGAATGAGCAGGATGTGATCATGGGGCGCGGCGAACGGCGGCTTTTTCACGCGGTACGTCACATCGTCAACCGCTACCATCCAACCGCCGTGTTTATCTACAACACCTGCGTTCCGGCGATGGAGGGTGATGATATTGACGCCGTGTGTCAGGCGGCGGAAACCGACACCGGCGTGCCGGTGATTGCCGTTGATGCCGCCGGGTTCTATGGCAGCAAAAATCTCGGCAACCGTCTGGCGGGCGAAGTGATGGTCAATAAGGTGATCGGCCGCCGCGACCCGGCTCCCTGGCCTGCGGATACACCGTTTGCGCCGGAACATCGCCACGATATTGGCTTGATTGGCGAGTTTAATATCGCCGGGGAGTTCTGGCACGTTCAGCCTCTGCTTGATGAACTGGGCATCCGTGTGCTGGGTAGCCTGTCGGGCGATGGGCGTTTTAGCGAGATTCAGACCATGCACCACGCGCAGGTCAATATGCTGGTCTGCTCCAGAGCGCTGATCAATGTGGCCCGCGCCCTTGAACAACGCTACGGCACGCCCTGGTTTGAAGGCAGTTTTTACGGCGTACGCGCCACCTCGGATGCCCTGCGCCAGCTGGCCGCGATGATGGGTGACACCGATCTGATTGCCCGTACCGAAGCCGTTATTGCGCGCGAAGAAGCCACGGCAAATCTGGCGCTGGCCCCGTGGCGCGAACGGCTACAGGGACGCAAGGTGCTGCTCTATACCGGCGGGGTGAAATCCTGGTCGGTGGTCTCGGCATTGCAGGATCTCGGCATGACTGTGGTGGCGACCGGCACGCGCAAATCCACCGAAGAAGACAAACAGCGGATTCGTGAATTAATGGGCGATGACGCGCTGATGCTGGAAGAAGGCAACGCCCGCACCCTGCTTGATGTGGTGTATCGCTATCAGGCGGACTTGATGATTGCCGGTGGACGCAACATGTATACCGCCTACAAAGCGCGGCTACCGTTTCTGGATATCAACCAGGAGCGCGAGCACGCCTTTGCCGGTTATCACGGCATTGTCACCCTCGCCCAACAGCTGTGTCAGACCATTGACAGCCCCATCTGGCCGCAAACACACGCCCGCGCACCGTGGCAATAAGGAGTGAAAAATGGCAGACATCATCCGTAATCATAAACCGCTGGCCGTGAGCCCGGTAAAAAGTGGCCAGCCGTTGGGCGCGATTCTGGCCAGCCTCGGCTTTGAGCACAGTATTCCGCTGGTGCACGGGGCACAGGGATGTAGCGCGTTCGCCAAGGTGTTCTTTATCCAACATTTTCACGACCCTATCCCGCTGCAATCGACGGCGATGGACCCCACGTCAACGGTGATGGGTGCCGATGGCAATATCCTGACCGCACTCAGCACGCTGTGCCAGCGCAACAGCCCTAAGGCCATTGTTTTATTAAGCACCGGGTTATCCGAGGCGCAGGGCAGCGATATCAGCCGCGTGGTGCGCCAGTTCCGCGAGGATTATCCCCGCCACAAAAATATCGCCCTTCTGGCCGTTAACACACCGGACTTTTACGGCACGCTGGAAAACGGTTATAGCGCGGTGGTGGAAAGCGTCATCGAACAGTGGGTGCCGGAAAAACCTCAGCACGGCCTGCGTAACCGGCGGGTCAACTTGCTGTTAAGCCACCTGCTGACCCCCGGTGATGTCGAACTGCTGCGCAGCTACGTGGAGGCCTTTGGCCTGCAACCGGTGATTGTGCCCGACCTTTCTCAGTCGCTGGACGGTCATCTGGCGAGCGGGGATTTTTCCCCTGTCACTCAAGGGGGAACGCCGCAACGGGTCATTGAACAGATGGGGCAAAGCCTGTGCACATTTGCCATTGGCGTGTCGCTTTCACGTGCGGCGTCGCTGCTTGCCCAGCGTAGCCGTGGCGACGTTATCGTCCTGCCGCATCTGATGACCATGGAACACTGTGACCGCTTTATTCACCAGCTGAAGATGATTTCCGGGCGCGAAGTTCCCCCCTTGATTGAGCGCCAGCGCGGGCAGTTGCAGGATGCGATGATCGATTGTCATATGTGGTTGCAGGATGCCCGCCTCGCGCTGGCTGCCGAAGGCGATCTGCTCGCGGGCTGGTGCGATTTCGCCCGCAGCCATGGCATGCTCCCCGGTCCCATCGTCGCCCCGGTCAGCCAGCCGGGCCTACAACAGCTTCCCGTCGAGAAAGTGGTCATTGGCGATCTGGAAGATATGCAGGATTTGCTCTGCGCTATGCCTGCCGACCTGCTGATCGCAAACTCCCATGCGGCGGACCTGGCCGAACAGTTTGCCATCCCGCTTGTCCATGCCGGTTTCCCCATCTTCGACCGGCTTGGCGAGTTTCGCCGCGTGCGCCAGAGCTACCCCGGCATTCGTGACACGCTGTTCGAGCTGGCGAACTTGATGCGCGAACGTCACCACCACATGCCGCTGTATCGCTCCCCCCTGCGCCAGCAGTTTGCCCAGGACACCGACGGAGAACGCTATGCAACATGTTAACCGCCAGTTCAGCACTATCTGTTCCAGCGAATGGTCGATGAAAGTCGCCTTCGCCAGTTCCGATTACCACCATGTGGATCAGCACTTCGGCGCTACGCCTCGCCTGGTGGTGTACGGGGTGAAAGAGGATGACGTCACCTTACTGAGGGTCGTGGATTTTAGCGTGCTGGCCGGGCATCAAACCGAGAAGCTCGCCAGCCGCATCAGTGCGCTGGAAGATTGCGTCACCCTCTACTGCGTGGCCATTGGCGAAGCGGTATTTCGTGAACTGCTGCAAATTGGCGTGCGTGCAGTCCGCGTGCCGGAAGACACGCCGATTGTCGGCCTGCTACAGGAAATCCAGCACTACTGGTATGACAAAGAACAGCGCAAAAGCGCACGGCATCGCGACCCGAATCGTTTTTCACAACTGCTGCTTGAGAGCCAGTGGCAGGACGACGATGAGCGTTAAGAATTGTGTCGTTTCTGCGACAAACCTCACATAAACCGCGACATTGCGCGTGGGTTTATGTGAGTCGACATATGTAAGACAATGAAAGATAACAATTTTCCATCTGGTACTGCTTTTGCTTAGCCCTTATACCCGCTGTTGATTAACGCGGTGAAATGCGCCCTGCGCTGTCCGTCATAATCCTGGGAGCTGAGAGCATGTGGAACTATTCCGAGAAAGTGAAAGATCATTTTTTTAATCCCCGTAATGCCCGGGTCGTGGCAGAGGCCAACGCGGTTGGCGATGTGGGATCAATAAGCTGTGGCGATGCCCTGCGCCTGATGCTGCGCGTCGATCCGCAAAGCGAAACGATCCTTGAGGCCGGTTTTCAGACCTTTGGCTGCGGTAGCGCCATCGCCTCCTCATCGGCATTAACGGAACTGATCATTGGCCGCACGCTGAATGAAGCTGAGCAGGTTACCAACCAGCAAATCGCCGACTACCTCGACGGGCTGCCGCCGCAAAAAATGCACTGCTCAGTCATGGGTCAGGAAGCGCTGCGCGCGGCGATCGCCAACTACCGGGGTGAAACTCTTGATGACGATCATGAGGAAGGCAAACTTATCTGCAAATGCTTTGGCGTGGACGAAGGCCAGATTCGCCGGGCGGTGCTGACCAACGGCCTGACCACCCTTGAAGAGGTGATCAACTACACCAAAGCGGGCGGTGGTTGTACCTCCTGCCATGAAAGCATCGAACTGGCGCTGGCGGATATTCTGGCTGAGCAGCAGGCGGCACCGGTTGTCGCCATGGAGGCAACAAAAGATCCGCACTGGCAAGAAGTGGTAGATGCCATTACCGAATTGCGCCCACACATCCAGGCCGACGGCGGCGATATGTCGCTGATCAATGTTGCCAATCACAAAGTCACCGTCAGCCTTTCCGGTAGCTGTAGCGGCTGCATGATGACGGACATGACGCTGGCCTGGCTGCAGCAAAAATTAATGGAACGTACCGGCTGTTTTATGGAAGTCGTGGCCGCATAAGCCACATCTCACTGTCCGTTATGGGGGAATAAAGATGAAACCGATTTATCTGGATAATAACGCCACGACCTGTATCGACCCGATGGTGCTGGAGGCGATGATGCCGTTTTTAACCGAGCATTACGGCAATCCTTCCTCGATCCATGACTTTGGTTCGCCCTCGCGCGGGGCGCTGGAGCGTGCACATCAACAGGTCGCCGCCCTGCTTGGCGCCGATCACGCCAGTGAAATCATTTTTACCTCCTGCGCCACCGAAGCCACCTCAACGGCACTGCATGCCTGTATTGAACTGATGCCGGAACGCCGCGAAATCATCACCACCATGGTGGAACACCCGGCGACGCTAGCGGTTTGCGAACACCTGGAACGCCAGGGCTATCTGATCCACCGTATTGCGGTCAATGCCGATGGCGCGCTCGATATGGCGCAGTACCGTCAGGCGCTCAGCACACGAGTGGCGGTGGTGAGCGTGATGTGGGCCAATAACGAAACCGGGGTGATTTTCCCGGTGGCCGAAATGGCGGAACTGGCCCATGAATTTGGCGCGTTGTTCCACTGTGATGCGGTACAGGCGGTGGGGAAAATCCCGCTGGCGGTCGGCAAAACGCAAATAGATATGTTGTCCTGTTCCGCCCACAAACTGCACGGGCCAAAAGGCGTCGGCTGCCTGTATTTACGCCGCGGCACGCGCTTTCGCCCGCTGCTGCGTGGTGGGCATCAGGAACGCGGACGCCGGGCCGGGACGGAAAATATTGCCGGGATTGTTGGCATGGGCAGCGCCTGCGAACTGGCGCAGGTTCATCTCCCAAGTATGGCTGAGATTGCCCGTCTTCGCGACTATTTGCAGGACGAACTGGTCAACATCGTGCCATCGGTGATGGTGATGGGAGGCAATCAGCAGCGAGTGCCGGGAACGGCAAATCTGGCGTTCGAGTTTATTGAAGGTGAAGCCATTTTGCTGTTGTTAAACCAGGCGGGGATTGCGGCCTCCAGCGGTAGCGCCTGTACATCGGGCTCCCTTGAACCGTCACACGTGATGCGCGCGATGAATATTCCTTATACCGCCGCCCACGGCAGTATTCGCTTCTCCCTTTCACGCTACACGCGGGAAAAGGAGATTGAATACGTGATTGCCTCACTGCCGCCGATTATCTCCCGGCTGCGGATGCTTTCACCCTACTGGCAAGACGGCAAACCGCTCCCTGTGGAGTCATCTTTTGCGCCGGTTTACGGCTAAGCGGAGGCGGTTATGGCCAGTGTGCTGATTAACGACACAACGCTGCGGGACGGCGAACAAAGTCCTGGGGTGGCGTTTCGCGCCAGCGAGAAAATCACCATCGCCGAAGCCCTGTTTACCGCTGGCGTCACGGCGCTTGAGGTGGGCACTCCGGCGATGGGTGAAGAAGAGTGTACGCGCATCCAGCTGGTACGCCGCCATTTGCCGGACGCCACGCTGATGTCCTGGTGTCGCATGAACGCCGGGGAAATCCGCCAGAGCGCCGACCTCGGGATGGACTGGGTGGATATTTCGATTCCGGCGTCCGACAAGCTGCGTCAGTACAAACTGCGCGAACCGTTGCCCGTGCTGCTGGAACGACTGGGCAGCTTTATCGGTATGGCGCGCGCACTGGGCCTTGCGGTGTGCATCGGCTGTGAAGATGCCTCACGCGCAGTCAACGACACGCTGCGCCAGATAGCCCATGTCGCCCGGCAGGCGGGCGCAAGCCGTCTGCGTTTTGCCGATACGCTGGGCCTGCTGGACCCGTTCGCAACGGACAATTACATCCGTACGCTGCGTGGCTACTGGGACGGAGAAATCGAGATGCATGCCCATAACGATTTGGGGCTGGCCACCGCCAATACCCTGGCGGCCATTCGCGCCGGGGCAACCAGCGTCAATACCACCGTGCTGGGGCTGGGGGAACGTGCGGGCAATGCCGCGCTGGAGACCGTCGCTCTCGGTTTACACCGCTGTCTGGATATCGACAGCGGCGTTGATTTTAGCCAGTTGCCCGCGCTGTGCCAGAAGGTGGCCGAAGCCGCCCAGCGCCCTATCGATGCCCAGCAGCCGCTGGTCGGCGAGCAGGTGTTTACCCACGAATCCGGGGTCCACGTTGCCGCGTTATTGCAGGACAGAGAGAGCTATCAGGCAATCGATCCGGCGCTGATGGGCCGGGAATATCGTCTGGTATTAGGTAAACACTCGGGGCGCCAGGCGGTGGATGGCGTCTTCGCACGCATGGGCTATCACCTGGACGCGCTGCAAATCGACGTGCTGCTCCCGGCCATTCGCCGCTTCGCCGAAAGCTGGAAACGCACGCCGAAAGATTATGAACTGATCGCCATTTACGATGAGCTGTGCAGTGAACCGATACGCCAGCTGGGAGGCTGAGTATGAAATGGTTTTATCAGATCCCCGGCGTCGATGAACTGGACAGCGCCGAATCCTTTTTTGAGTTTTTTTCCGTCCCGTACGAGCCGGCCGCCCTGCGCAGCCGCTGCCTGCCGGTGCTGGCGACGTTTAACCACAAACTGCGCAATAACGTCCCGCTGCGCAATCTACTCGAAGATAACCCGCGCGCGCCGTGGCTGCTGGCCCGGCGTCTGCTGGCCGAGAGCTACCAACAGCAGATGAGCGGAGGTGACCAATGACCCCGGCGTTTACATTTGGTGATGAGGTTCGCGTGACGCGGGCGATTCGTAATGACGGCACCATGCCCGGCTATGCGCGCGGCCAGTTGCTGGTACGCCGCGGCAGTACCGGGTTTGTCCGTGAATGGGGCGTGTTTTTACAGGACCAGATTATCTACCAGATTCACTTTCTCGACAGTGACCTGGTGGTGGGCTGTCGTGGACAGGAGCTGATTCCCGCCAGTCAGCCCTGGGATGCCGGGATGCTGCAATTCGGCGATATTGTCACCACATTACAGGCACTGTCGATCAATGGCGCAGTGGTGGTGAGCGCCGGGGCAACCGGGCAAATCGAAGCCACCGACCAGGGGCACGACGGAAATAGTTACACTGTCACGTTTTCTGAACGTTGGTTTCAGGTTCCCGCCAGTGCCCTGCGCCTGGCTGAGGAGATCGCATGAGTGCCGCCTGGGAGCAATTTGGCCTGCGTCGTCTGGCGAAAACGAGCTGGAAATGCGAGCCGCAGGATATTCCGGCCAGCGAAAAAGCGGCCTTCGACCAGGCATGGAGCCGCCAACGTTTTCTGGAACAGGCTATCGTTCAGCAGGCCAGCGGGCTGCAGGTCACCGATACCCTGCTGAAAAGCATCAATGCCTCGCTGGTGGAGTTGCTCAACCAAGCTGAATTTAGCGAAGAGGAACGGCAGGCGGTAGTGCAGCATCACGCGCTGATGGAGCTGCAGTTTGTGCGGATCACCGAGCAGGTGCCCTTTCCCGATGACATGACGGTGCTCGCCTGGTATGAACGTAATCAGGAAAAGTTTATGCGCCCGGAGCAGCGCTTAACCCACCATTTGTTGCTCACCGTGGATGGCGACAGCGACCCCCTACACCGCCAGGCGATGCAGTTTTACCTGGAAATTCAGAGTTCGCGTGATGCCTTTCCTCGACTGGCGAAGCGCTACTCTCACTGCCCGAGTGCCTTAGAAGGCGGCCGGCTAGGCTGGATCAGTCGCGGTTTACTTTACCCTCAACTGGAATCCGCCCTGTTTGCCTTGCCGGAGAACGGTATCGCCGCGCCAGTGGAAACAGAGCTGGGCTGGCATTTAATTTGGTGTGAAAGCATTCGCGCCCCCCAGCTTTTGCCGCAGGCCGAAGCGCTGGAAAAAGCGCGGGAATTTTTGTGGCGGCAGAGCCAGCAACAGTGGCAACAGACGTGGCTCAATCGTTTGATGGCAGAGATGCCAGCTTGAGTGCCCGTATTTTAGATTACCCCTTCACACTCTACGATCGGGAACCGAACCCGTAGCCCGGATAAGGCGCGTCACGCGCCGCATCCGGGAAAAACTACAGAATCTGCGGCTTAATCTGATCCAGCCATGACTCAAGACGCTCGTCCGTTAAATCAAACTGGTTATCCTGGTCCAGCACCAGCCCGACAAACTGCCCGGCTTCGAGCGCGGCGGAAGAGAAAAAATCATACCCGTCGCGTGGCCACAGGCCGACAACCTGCGCGCCGCAGCGCACCACCGTGTCATAGAGTGGGCGCAGCGCGCTGACAAAGTTATCCGGATACCCCTGCTGGTCGCCAAGGCCAAACAACGCCACGATTTTACCGCTCAGGTTGGCGTCATCCAGTTGATCCATAAACTCACCCCAGGATTCACTCTCACACCCGGCATCCAGTCCGGGCAACTGCCCGTCGCCTAAGGTTGGCGTACCGAGTACCAGCACCGGGTACGACAAAAACGTCTCCAGCGACGTGCGATTAATATTGACCGGCGCATCCGCCACATCCCCCAGTTTTTGCTGGATAAGTTTGGCGATTTTGCGGGTTTTACCCGTGTCGCTGCCGAAAAAAATACCAATGTTAGCCATTGTGCGCTCCTGTTAAGAAAGAATAAGGCCGCCGGCAAACGGCGGGTATCCCTTCTCCTGTTGCGAAGGCTGTGCCAGGTTTTTTTGCCCGCCTTCACTGCACTGAAATGGGTGAAAATATGACTCTTTTTTGTGCAGAGCCAGTCTGTAGCACATCAGACAACGCTGTCCAAAAGCCCTTTCCAGACCCAATCAGGGCCATTATGCGAATCAGGATCAATGTTTTGGCGCGTCACCTGACCTAAAGGTGCACTCTTTGCATGGTTAATCGCACCCAACCAGGGCTGCGGATGTCTGTCGTTTACCTACCCAAATTGTTGTAAGTGCGACACAACCGGCCTGAAACCAGGAGCGTGTGATGACCTTTAATATGATGCTGGAGACCAGCGCACCGCAGCAGATTGCGGGTAACCTCTCACTTCAACATCCCGGACTGTTTTCCACGATGGTTGAACAGGCTCCGATCGCGATTTCACTAACCGACCCCGACGCTAACATTCTGTATGCCAATCCGGCCTTTTGCCGCCAGACCGGCTACAACCTGGCGGAATTGCTCAACCAGAACCACCGCATACTGGCAAGCCAACAGACGCCGCACAGTATTTATCAGGAGCTGTGGCAAACGCTCTTACAACAAATGCCCTGGCGCGGTCAGTTGATCAACCGCCGTCGCGATGGCAGCCTCTACCTTGCGGAGATTGACATCACTCCGGTCGTCAATGAACAGGGCGAACTGGAACACTACCTCGCCATGCAGCGCGATATCAGCGCCAGCTATGCCCTCGAACAGCGCTTACGCAATCACACCACCATGAGCGAGGCGGTACTGAACAACATTCCTGCGGCGGTGGTGGTGGTCAACGAGCAGGACCAGGTGGTGATGGACAACCTCGCCTACAAAACGTTTTGCGCCGACTGCGGCGGCAAAGAGTTGCTCACCGAGCTGGATTTCTCCCGACGTAAACTCGATCTTTACGCCGGGCAAGTCCTCCCTGTTGTGCTGCGCGGCAGCGTCCGCTGGCTTTCCGTCACCTGCTGGGCATTGCCGGGCGTGAGCGAAGAAGCCAGCCGCTACTTTATTGATACCGCGCTCCCCCGCACACTCGTGGTGATCACCGACTGTACCCAGCAACAGCAGCAGGCCGAACAGGGCCGCCTCGATCGTCTCAAACAGGAGATGACCACCGGGAAATTGCTGGCGGCGATCCGTGAATCGCTGGATGCTGCGCTGGTGCAGTTAAACTGCCCCATCAATATGCTGGCGGCAGCGCGTCGGCTTAACGGTGAAGATAATCACAACGTGGCGCTCGATGCCGCATGGCGCGAAGGGGAAGAGGCGCTGGCCCGTCTGCAACGCTGCCGCCCGTCGCTTGATCTGGAAGAGAACGCACTATGGCCTCTGCAGCCGCTGTTTGACGATCTGCGCGCGCTTTACCACACCCGCTATAACAATGGTGAGAATCTGCACGTTGAGATGTCCTCTCCGCATCTGGCGGGATTTGGCCAACGTACACAGATCCTCGCCTGCCTGAGTTTGTGGCTGGACCGCACGCTGGCCCTCGCCGCCGAACTGCCGGACAGGGCGCTACATACCCAGCTTTACGCCCGTGAAGAGGACGGCTGGCTGTCCATTTGGCTGACTGACAATGTGCCGCTAATCCAGGTGCGATACACCCACTCCCCCGATGCCCTTAACGCTCCCGGCAAAGGGATGGAGCTGCGGCTGATTCAAACGCTGGTCGCCCATCATCGCGGTGCCATAGAACTGACCACCCGCCCTGAGGGCGGTACCTGCCTGACCCTGCGATTTCCGCTATTTCATTCACTGACCGGAGGCCCACGATGACCCAGCGACCCGAGTCGGGCGCCACAGTCTGGCGTTTTGATCTCTCCCAGCAGTTTACTGCCATGCAGCGCATCAGCGTGGTGTTGAGTCGTGCAACGGAGATAAGCCAGACGCTGCAGGAGGTGCTGTGCGTTTTACACAACGACGCGTTTATGCAACACGGCATGCTGTGTCTGTACGACAGCCAACAGGAGATCCTGAGCATTGAAGCGCTGCAGGAGGCCGACCAACATGTGATTCCCGGCAGTTCGCAAATCCGTTATCGCCCCGGCGAAGGGCTGGTTGGCGCGGTACTTTCTCAGGGGCAATCGCTGGTGTTGCCGCGCGTTGCCGACGATCAACGCTTTCTCGACCGTCTCGGCATCTATGACTACAACCTGCCGTTTATCGGCGTCCCCTTAATGGGACCCCGCTCTCAGCCTATTGGCGTGCTCGCCGCACAACCGATGGCGCGTCTGGAAGAGCGGCTTCCCTCCTGCACCCGCTTTCTGGAAACCGTCGCCAACCTGGTGGCGCAGACGGTGCGACTGATGACTCCGCCGACCGCGCCCACACCACGCGCGGTGGTCGCCCAGACCGAACGCCAGCGCGGGTGCGCGTCGCCGCGCCCTTTCGGCTTTGAGAATATGGTGGGCAAAAGCCCAGCGATGCAGCAGACAATGGACATCATTCGCCAGGTATCGCGCTGGGACACCACCGTGCTGGTACGCGGCGAAAGCGGCACCGGGAAAGAACTTATCGCCAATGCAATCCACCACAACTCCCCCCGCGCCGCCGCGCCCTTTGTGAAATTCAACTGCGCGGCGCTCCCGGACACGCTGCTGGAGAGCGAGCTATTCGGTCACGAAAAAGGCGCTTTTACCGGTGCGGTTCGCCAGCGTAAAGGGCGCTTTGAGCTGGCCGATGGCGGCACGCTGTTTCTCGATGAAATCGGTGAAAGCAGCGCCTCCTTTCAGGCCAAACTATTGCGTATTTTGCAGGAAGGAGAAATGGAGCGCGTCGGCGGTGATGAAACCCTGCGCGTCAACCTGCGGATCATTGCCGCCACCAACCGAAATCTGGAAGAAGAGGTGCGGATGGGCAATTTCCGCGAGGATCTTTACTACCGCCTTAACGTGATGCCCATCTCCCTGCCCCCGTTGCGTGAACGTCAGGAGGACATTGCCGAACTGGCGCATTTTCTGGTGCGCAAAATTGCCCAAAACCAGGGGCGGACGCTGCGGATCAGCGACGGTGCCATTCGCCTGTTGATGGGTTACAACTGGCCCGGCAATGTGCGTGAACTGGAAAACTGTCTGGAACGTTCGGCGGTGATGTCCGAAAGCGGACTGATCGATCGTGATGTGGTGTTGTTTAACCACCGTGAGAACACGCCGAAGCAGGCGATTGCCGCCGCGCCGAAAGAGGACAGCTGGCTTGATCAAACGCTGGATGAACGTCAACGGCTAATTGCCGCGCTGGAGAAAGCCGGATGGGTGCAGGCCAAAGCGGCGCGCCTGCTGGGCATGACGCCCAGACAGGTTGCCTATCGGATACAAATTATGGATATCAGCATGTCCAGGATGTAACAGTTCACTTTGTGACATTCAACACATTGTCAGCCAAACGCCACATTCACGACAAACAATCGCGATAACTATTTTTTTAAATTGTTATATTTCAATGTATTATAATTATTGTGAGCGGTACAAGTTTTGCAGCAGGAAGACATGACTACGCAAATTAAGGAGCGATCATGACTTCCTGCTCTTCCGCTAGTGGCAAGGGTTGCCAGACATCTGGCGAACCCTTAACCGATTTTATCGCCAGCAAAGTGGCGTCACACCCCTGCTACTCACGTAGCGGTCACCACCGTTTTGCCCGCATGCACTTGCCGGTCGCCCCTGCCTGCAATTTGCAATGTAACTACTGCAACCGAAAATTCGATTGCAGTAATGAATCCCGTCCCGGCGTCTCCTCGTCCTTACTGACTCCCGAGCAGGCGGTGGCGAAAGTACGCCAGGTCGCAACGGCGATCCCGCAACTGTCGGTGGTGGGCATCGCCGGTCCCGGTGACCCGCTGGCGAACATCAGTCACTCCTTCAAAACGCTGGAGCTGATCCGCGGACAGTTACCGGATTTAAAACTGTGCCTGTCGACCAACGGTCTGATGCTGCCCGATGCCGTCGATCGCTTGCTGGAGGTCGGCGTTGACCACGTCACCGTGACCATTAACACCCTCGATCCGGATATCGCCGCACAAATCTACGTCTGGCTGTGGCTGGACGGTGAGCGCTACAGCGGCCGCGAAGCCGGGCAAATCCTCGTGGCCCGCCAGCTCGAAGGGGTGCGCAGACTGACGGAAAAAGGCGTGCTGGTGAAGATCAACTCCGTGCTGATCCCCGGTATCAACGATCATTCTCTGGTGGATGTCAGCCGGGCATTACGGCAATACGGCGCGTTTATTCATAACATCATGCCGCTGATTGCCCGCCCGGAACATGGCACAGTGTTCGGCCTCAACGGGCAACCCGAACCGGACGCGGCAATGCTGGCCGCCACCCGCGCACAGTGCGGCGAGATCATGCCGCAAATGACCCACTGTCAGCAGTGCCGCGCCGACGCCATCGGCATGCTCGGGGAAGATCGCAGCCAACAATTTCTGTTTACTCCGGCAGAACCGGCCCCACAGCCCTGGCTGCCGATACTACAAAAACGCGCCAGGCTGCACGCCAGTATCGCCACGCAGGGCGAGTCGGACGAGGCAGATGCCTGCCTGGTGGCGGTTGCCTCTACGCGTGGTGATCTGATCGACTGCCACTTTGGTCATGCGGATCGCTTTCGCATTTACAGCCTTTCCGCCGCGGGAGTGGTGCTGGTGAATGAACGCTTTACCCCCAAATTCTGCCAGGGCAGCGACGCGTGCGAACCGCAGGACAGCGAAGCGCGCATGGCGGCAATCATGGATTTGCTCGCGGATGTGAAAGCCGTTTTTTGTTCACGTTTCGGCTACGGTCCCTGGCAGCGGCTGGAAGCACAAGGTATTCAGCCTTGCGTTGATGACGCCTGGCAGCCGGTCGTCCCAACGCTGGCGCGCTGGTGGGAAAACGCGCGTCAGCAGTGGCAACAGGATGATTGTCATAAGGGGGTGGCATGACCACCATCGCCCAGCACTACTGGCTTCGTCGACTGGTACACCTCTATGCGGATGGTGAAGGCTACTACCCTGTGCAAATGGGACTGGCTGATGATCCGTGGCTGACGCTCAACGCCCGCATGGACAAGCCGACGCACAGCGCGCCATCGGATGTGGTTTTACGGCGTACGTTGATGTCAGAGCTCATTGCCACACGCGAAGAGGAGCGCACTCAGCTGGCTGACTGGCTGGCGTGTCATATGTCACCGGACGCGGAACCGATGCACCAGATCATCGCCAGCGCGTCCCTGGCATTCAACCATCTGTGGCAGGATCTTGGGCTGAGTTCGCGCGGAGAATTGCGCGAACTTATGACCGACTGCTTTCCGCAACTAGATAGTGTCGTCACAATATTTTAGCCCAGAGAGCGATGCATCTGATCTGGACGGCAGCGAGAAATGAGGCCGTATTTTTTGCGTAGCGCGTTGC
>NZ_CBFFRL010000044.1:0-29276 GCF_965644215.1 Phytobacter sp. V69 | reverse complement strand
TACGGCCTCATTTCTCGCTGCCGTCCAGATCAGATGCATCGCTCTCTGGGCTAAAATCTTGTGACGACACTATCTAGAGGCAATTTACGCACAATTAATGATATTTCATCGACTACGCTTGTAGACGGAACAACAATATGGAGGCGTAACGATGAAACAAACTGTAGCCGCTTATATCGCCAAAACACTCGAGCAGGCAGGGGTGAAACGCATTTGGGGCGTTACCGGCGATTCGTTAAACGGATTGAGTGACAGCCTTAACCGTATGGGTACCATCGACTGGATGTCCACACGCCATGAAGAGGTCGCCGCGTTCGCCGCAGGGGCGGAAGCGCAGCTCACCGGTGAACTGGCGGTGTGTGCGGGTTCCTGCGGACCCGGCAACCTGCATCTGATTAACGGACTGTTCGACTGCCACCGCAACCACGTGCCGGTGCTGGCAATTGCCGCCCACATCCCTTCAAGCGAAATCGGCAGCGGCTATTTTCAGGAGACCCACCCGCAGGAGTTGTTCCGTGAATGCAGCCACTATTGTGAGCTGGTGTCCACGCCTGAACAAATCCCGCAGGTGCTGGCCATCGCCATGCGCAAAGCTGTGCTTAACCGTGGCGTTTCCGTTGTTGTCATACCCGGCGACGTCGCGCTTAAACCCGCGCCAGAGACCGCCAGCAGCCACTGGTACCCGGCCCCACAGCCGGTCATCACCCCTACCCTCGACGAGTTAAAAAAACTGGCACAGCTGCTGCGCTACTCCAGCAATATCGCGCTGATGTGCGGCAGCGGCTGCGCGGGTGCGCACAGCATGCTGATTGAGTTTGCCGGTAAGCTGAAAGCCCCTGTCGTGCACGCGATGCGCGGAAAAGAACATGTGGAGTATGACAACCCGTACGATGTCGGGATGACCGGGTTGATTGGCTTCTCATCGGGTTTTCACACCATGATGAACGCCGATACGTTAATCCTGCTCGGTACCCAGTTCCCGTATCGCGCGTTTTATCCCACCGACGCCAAAATTATCCAGATTGATATCAATCCGGGCAGCATTGGCGCACACAGTAAAGTGGACATGGCGCTGGTGGGTGATATCAATGCCACCCTGACCGCGCTGCTTCCGCTGCTGGAAGAAAAAACCGATCGCCATTTCCTGGATAAAGCGCTGGAACACTACCGCGAGGCGCGTAAAGGGCTGGATGAGCTGGCTAAACCAAGCGAGAAAGCCATCCACCCGCAATATCTGGCGCAACAAATCAGCCATTTTGCCAGCGATGATGCCATCTTCACCTGTGATGTGGGCACCCCTACCGTCTGGGCTGCACGTTATCTGAAAATGAACGGCAAACGTCGCCTGCTGGGGTCGTTCAACCACGGCTCGATGGCCAATGCGATGCCACAGGCATTAGGGGCCAAAGCAACGCACCCGCAACGCCAGGTGGTGGCAATGTGCGGCGATGGCGGTTTCAGCATGCTGATGGGGGATTTTCTCTCCGTGGTGCAAATGAAGCTGCCCGTCAAAATCATCGTCTTTAACAACAGCGTGCTGGGCTTTGTGGCAATGGAGATGAAGGCCGGTGGCTACCTGACCGACGGCACGGAGCTGCACGATACCAATTTCGCACGCATTGCCGAGGCGTGCGGGATTACCGGTATCCGGGTGGAAAAATCCGCCGAAGTGGATGAGGCCCTCCAGCACGCATTCTCTATTGATGGCCCGGTGCTGGTGGACGTGGTGGTCGCGAAAGAAGAGCTGGCGATCCCGCCGCAAATCAAACTGGAACAGGCCAAAGGCTTTAGCCTTTATATGCTGCGCGCCATTATCAGCGGACGCGGTGATGAGGTGATGGAACTGGCGAAAACGAACTGGCTCAGGTAAAACAGGAGGCACTACCGCCAGTAAATAAGGAAATTATCGTGATTGATTTACGCAGTGATACCGTCACCCGCCCGAGCCGCGCCATGCTTGAACAGATGCTGGCAGCCCCGGTCGGGGACGATGTTTACGGGGATGACCCGACCGTCAATGAACTGCAACGTTACGCGGCAGAACTGAGCGGCAAGGAAGCGGCGCTCTTTCTGCCTACTGGCACCCAGGCCAACCTGGTAGCGCTGCTCAGCCATTGTGAACGCGGCGAAGAGTATATTGTCGGCCAGGCCGCACACAACTACCTGTATGAAGCCGGTGGTGCCGCCGTTCTGGGCAGTATCCAGCCGCAACCTATCGACGCCGCACCGGACGGCAGCCTGCCGCTCGACAAAGTGGCAATGAAAATCAAGCCGGACGATATCCACTTTGCCCGTACCAAACTGTTAAGCCTGGAAAACACCCACAACGGCAAAGTGCTGCCACGCGACTATCTGCGTCAGGCATGGGAATTCACCCGCCAGCATAACCTTGCGCTGCATGTAGACGGTGCGCGTATTTTCAATGCCGTGGTGGAGTATGGCTGCGAACTGCACGACATCACCCAATACTGTGACTCGTTCACCATCTGCCTGTCCAAAGGCCTTGGCACCCCCGTCGGCTCACTGCTGGTGGGAAGCAAGGATTACATCAAGCGCGCCACCCGCTGGCGTAAAATGACCGGCGGCGGGATGCGCCAGGCCGGTATCCTGGCCGCGGCGGGTCTCTATGCGCTGCAGCACAATGTCCAGCGCCTGAAAGAAGACCACGACAATGCCGCCTGGCTGGCTGAGCAACTGCGTGAAATTGGTGCTGACGTGATGCGTCATGACACCAATATGCTGTTTGTTCGTGTAGGGGAAGAGCACGCCGCAGCGCTGGGTGCCTTTATGCATGAGCGTGACGTGCTGATTAACGCCTCGCCAATTGTGCGTCTGGTGACCCATCTGGATGTCAGCCGCGATCAGCTTGCCGCCGTTGTGTCTCACTGGCAGGCCTTTTTGCAGCGTTAAGGAGCAGGATGTGCCGCAACGTATTCTGGTGCTCGGGGCCAGTGGCTACATTGGTCAGCACCTGATCCAGGCGTTAAGTCAGCAGGGACACGAGATTCTCGCTGCGGCACGTCGTCTCTCACGCCTGCAGAAACAGCAGCTAGCGGGCGTAAGTTGCCATGAAATCGATCTTATCTGGCCGGACAATCTTCCGGCGCTGCTTGAGGGTATCGATACGCTCTACTTCCTGGTGCACAGCATGGGAGAGAGCGGCGATTTTATCGCCCAGGAGCGGCAAATTGCCCTCAACGTGCGCGATGCGCTGCGGGAATGTCCGGTCCGGCAGGTGATTTTTCTCAGTTCACTGCAGGCCAAAGAATCCAGCGATTCCAGCCACCTGATTGCCCGCCAGGTCACGGGCGATATCCTGCGTGACGCCGGGGTGCCGGTCACGGAGTTACGTGCTGGCATTATCGTCGGTGCAGGCTCTGCCGCGTTTGAAGTGATGCGGGATATGGTTTACAACCTGCCGGTGCTCACGCCGCCGCTGTGGGTGCGCTCGCGCACCACCCCCATCGCGCTGGAAAATCTGCTGCACTATCTGCTGGAATTGCGCCACCACCCGGCACAAGAGCACCGCATTTTCGAAGCCGCCGGGCCTGAAACGCTGAGCTACCAGCAGCAGTTTGAACATTTTATGGCGGTCAGCGGCGTAACCCGCCCGCTGATTGCCATTCCCCTGCCTACCAGGCTTATCTCCGTCTGGTTTTTGCAGGTGATTACCTCAGTGCCACCCACCATCGCCCGCGCGCTGATTCAGGGGCTAAAGCACGACCTGCTGGCTGACGATCGCCCCCTTCGCGAACTTATCCCACAAACGCTGCTCACCTTTGATGAGGCGGTGCGTCGCACGCTTCGCGAAGAAGAGAAATTAGTGAACTCAAGCGACTGGGGCTACTCCCCGCAGGCATTCGCGCGCTGGCGCCCGCAATACGGCTACTTCCCCAAACAGGCCGGTTTCACCGTTGAAACATCCGCCAGCCTGGAAGCACTGTGGGAGGTGGTCAACCGAATTGGCGGCAAAGAGCGCTACTTCTTCGGTAATGTTCTCTGGCAAACCCGCGCCGCACTGGACCGCCTGATCGGCCATCGTCTGGCGAAAGGCCGTCCGCAGCGCCCGCTGTTACAGGTGGGCGATCAGGTCGATAGCTGGAAAGTGATCATCGCTGAGCCGCAGGAACAACTCGCGCTGCTGTTCGGGATGAAAGCGCCGGGTCTCGGTCGCCTGAGTTTTACCCTCAGCGATAAAGGCAAACACCGGCTGGTGGATGTACGCGCCTGGTGGCATCCGCACGGTATGCCGGGGCTTATCTACTGGTTGCTGATGATCCCGGCGCATCTGTTTATTTTTCGGGGTATGGCCCGGCGCATTGCGCGACTGGCAGAACAAAACGCAGAAAAAAAGTAAATTCAGACATTATTCTTTCACGTTTCCCATTGCATACCGCCGTATTTCACGGAAGAATGCGCACGCAATGATTGCGGGTCACTATAGTGGATTGCTATGAAGGTTCTGGTCACAGGCGCAACCAGCGGTTTAGGCCGAAACGCCGTCGAATATTTACGTCAAAAAGGCATTAGCGTTCGCGCAACGGGCCGCAACAAAGCCATGGGCGAGTTGCTGACAAAAATGGGCGCTGAGTTTATTCACGCCGATCTGACCGAGCTGGTCTCCTCGCAGGCCAAAGTGATGCTCGCCGGAGTCGATACCCTGTGGCACTGTTCCAGCTTTACCTCTCCCTGGGGTACGCAGGCTGCCTTTGATTTGGCAAACGTCCGGGCAACCCGCCGCCTGGGCGAATGGGCCGTGGCCTGGGGCGTGCGCAACTTCATTCATATTTCATCGCCGTCACTCTATTTCGATTATCACCATCATCACGATATCCGTGAGGATTTCCGCCCGGCGCGTTTTGCCAACGAGTTTGCCCGCAGCAAAGCCGCCAGCGAAGAGGTGATTCACCTGCTCGCGCAGGCCAACCCCAATACACGCTTTACGGTCTTACGTCCGCAAAGTCTGTTCGGGCCGCACGATAAAGTCTTTATTCCGCGCCTGGCGCAGATGATGCACCACTATCGCAGCGTGTTACTGCCGCGCGGCGGGCAAGCGATGGTCGATATGACCTATTACGAAAACGCGGTGCATGCGATGTGGCTGGCAAGCCAGCCCGCCTGTGATGCGCTCCCCTCCGGGCGCGCGTATAACATCACCAACGGCGAGCCGCGCACGCTGCGCAGCATCGTGCAAAAGCTGATTGACGATCTAGGGATGGACTGCCGGATCCGTTCCGTGCCTTATGCGATGCTGGATATGGTGGCGCGCAGTATGGAACATTTCGGCGATAAATCGGCGAAAGAGCCCTCCCTCACCCACTATGGGGTATCCAAGCTGAACTTCGATTTCACGCTGGATATCCGCCGGGCACAGGAAGAGCTGGGCTATGAGCCGCTGGTCTCCGTCGATGAGGGCATCGCCCGCACGGCGTTCTGGCTGCGCGATCACGGGAAACTGCCGCGCTAACGCACGCGAACTAGAACGGGCGATGCTGAATCTCAGAGATGCGCTTGCCCGTTCTATCAATGTAAAACCAGTCGCCGCCCACCATCATCGTATGCTCACCGCCCGCCTCTCGCTGAGGTTTGCAACCGTTGCACACCAGGGCTTTTCCCTGCTCAAACGACCAGGCAAAATCAAACTGGCGGGGAATAACCTGGCGAAACTGCGCATCGAAATAACCTATTTTGCCCTGCGCGCGGGAACGTACCAACCCTTCACTAAACCCGTCAGGACCATTATCAAACCGGATAACCGGCAGCTTTTCGCCGTTGGGCTTGATGTAATAATCAGGATCCTGTTCCGCTTTCCCCTGCGTCATGAGTGCGGCCCAGACAAGACCATTATCCATACGAACGCTGTTGGCAAAGAGATCCGGCAGGAAATGCCATTTGCCCTTTTCATCTTGTGCACAGCGTGAAAGCTGTTCCAGCGTACCGCTGTGCTTATCCGTATAGGTGCAGGCATAGACCTTGTCTTGCGCCTGTACACTGGATGACAAAAGCCACCCCAGCAGCACCATGCCACCGCCGATATAACCTGTTCGCATCCGTTTTATCCTCTAGCCTTGTCCATATTTTTCCAGCAGCGCTTCGGCAATCGCCTGGCTTTCCGCATCGGCAATCCCATTCCACAATGCGGGGCGGAAGTGCATCTGGAACGCCATAATCACCCTTTTCTGCTGCGCGGCGGTCATCTCCGGTTTCACCTCATACCCATAGCGCGCCAGCAGATCAAGCAGTGAGGCGGTCTCCACCGCTTCATACGGCGAGCGCCCATTCAGATAAAACGCCACGCGCGCGGCATCTGGCCATGCGCCGATCCCCTTCGCTGCCAGTTCGCGCCACGGGAAGAGCGGCCCTGGGTCATCTTTACGCTGCGGGGCAATATCCGAATGCGCCACCACATTTTGCGGCTGGATATTGTAACGATGGAGAATGTCTTTCATCAGCGGAACCAGCGCGGCAATTTGCGTGGGTTCAAACGGGGTAAATCGCTTCACTCCCGCCACGTTTTGCCAGCCGCGGTTTTCCAGCTCAATACCGATCGACGTGTCGTTGATACGCGTGGCGTTACGCCAGTAGCTGATCCCCGCATGCCAGGCCAGCTCACTTTCCGGCACCAGTTGCCAGATACGCGGCTTGCCGTTGTGCAGCGGCGGGTGCGCCGGAATCAAATAGTGCGAACTGACCTGTTTATCGGTGAGCGTTGCCAGTGAGACATCAAAGTCATCCGCCGTATAGTGCACCACCAGCACTTTGATACGCGGGTAGGCAGCCTGTGCCTGCCGGCGAGTATCAAGCTGGTAGCCGTCTTTATCGACGATCCCTTTTTCGCTGGCACACCCTGCTAACAGGAGCACCAACAGAAATAATGAAATAAAGCGACTCATCGGCGTGTTTTCACCGCCGTACCGCTCACGCTGACCATCAGCATGCTGCTGTCTTTGCCCACCGTTTCATAATCGATATCAATGCCTACAATGGCGTTAGCACCCAGCGCTTTTGCCTGTTCACCCATCTCGCGAAAAGCGATTTCACGCGCCGTCCGCAACTCTTTTTCGTACGCGCCTGAACGCCCACCGACGATGTCGCGGATACCGGCAAAGAAGTCGCGAAAAACATTGGCGCCCAGAATCGCTTCGCCCGTCACCACACCGCAGTATTCGACGATCGGCTGACCTTCAAGGGTAGGCGTTGTTGAAAATTGCATCAGATTCTCCTTTTGATACGCAGTGCGTTATAAAGCACATTATCGAAGCAATACACTATTCTTGAAAGGTGGTTATAACCGAAGAGAAAATAAGGAAATCAATATGCGCTACTCTGCTTTGACTCTCGCTTTACCGTGCGCGGTGCTCCTCAGCGCCTGTACCACGGTGACTCCGGCGTTTAAGGATATCGGAACCCGCACCGGCCCTTGCATCGAAGGCGGCCCCGATACTGTCGCACAAAAATTTTACGATTATCGCATTGAGCACCGCAGTAACTATTTGCCGGCGCTGCGCCCCTACCTGAGTGACGACCTCGCCCAACTGCTCAACGCAGCCGGTAAGGATACGCGCAACACGGCGCTGTTCAAATCCGATCCCTTCTCCAGCCAAACCGTGATGCCGGAAAAAGCCAGCGTCGCCAGTGCTTCCACCATCCCGAATACCGACGCGCGCAACATTCCGCTACGGGTTACCCTGACTCAGGGCACCCAGAGCTGGCAGGATGAAGTGCTGATGGTCCGCGAAGGTCAGTGCTGGGCGGTGGATGACGTACGTTATCTTGGTGGCACGGCGCATGCCCCGGCCGGAACGTTGCGCCAGTCTGTCGAGCATCGCTAACGTTTTATGCGTAAGAACGCGGGGAATATGCATTAATCCCCGCAAAATGTCTGGCATTCCAGCGTGAATGCCGACATTTATTCCTGCTTCCTACACGCCCCGGTATTTTGTGCTAAGTTTAAGAGTGAATGCGGTTTATATTTAAGTTTTAACGCACAAATATTGCATAACTATTCTGCGAACGTTACTATTTGCGGCCTCAATTGCTATTAGATTGCCTCGATGAGTATAAAATTAAACGGCATTAACTGCTTCTACGGTGCGCACCAGGCGCTCTTCGACATTACGCTTGATTGCCCGCAGGGTGAAACGCTTGTGCTGCTTGGCCCAAGCGGTGCGGGTAAAAGCTCCTTATTACGCGTATTGAACCTGCTTGAGATGCCGCGCTCCGGTCAGTTAAGCATCGCGGGGAATCACTTCGATTTTACCAAAGCCCCTTCCGACAAAGCGATTCGTGACCTGCGTCAGAACGTGGGTATGGTGTTTCAGCAATACAATCTTTGGCCACACTTAACCGTGGTCCAGAACCTGATTGAAGCCCCCTGCCGCGTGCTGGGTCTGAGCAAAGATCAGGCGCTCGCCCGTGCGGACAAACTGCTGGAACGTTTACGCCTTAAGCCGTACAGCGATCGTTATCCGCTGCATCTTTCCGGCGGCCAGCAGCAGCGTGTTGCTATCGCCCGTGCCCTGATGATGGAGCCGCAGGTACTGCTCTTTGATGAGCCGACCGCCGCGCTCGACCCGGAAATTACCGCGCAAATCGTCAGCATCATCCGTGAACTGGCAGAAACCGGTATTACGCAGGTTATCGTGACCCACGAAGTGGAAGTGGCGCGCAAAACCGCCAGCCGCGTGGTCTATATGGAAAACGGTCACCTTATCGAACAAGGGGATGCGAGCTGCTTTGCAACGCCGCAGACCGACGCGTTTAAATATTACTTATCTCACTGAGTTCTCGGGGAATGACAATGAAAAAAGTTCTGATCGCCGCGCTGCTTGCAAGCGTCAGCCTGTCTGCTTCTGCAGCACAGACTATCCGTTTCGCCACCGAAGCAAGCTACCCTCCGTTTGAATCTACCGACGCGAACAACAAAATCGTCGGTTTCGACGTGGATCTGGCAAACGCACTGTGTAAAGAGATTGACGCTACCTGTACCTTCACCAACCAGGCGTTTGACAGCCTGATCCCAAGCCTGAAATTCCGTCGTTTCGACGCGGTGATGGCCGGTATGGACATCACCCCGGAGCGTGAAAAACAGGTTCTGTTCACCACCCCGTACTACGACAACTCCGCGCTGTTCGTGGGCCTGGAAGGTAAATACACCAGCATCGATGCCCTGAAAGGCAAGAAAGTTGGCGTGCAGAACGGCACCACTCACCAGAAATTCATCAACGATAAACACCCGGAAATCACCACCGTTCCTTACGACAGCTATCAGAACGCCAAACTGGATCTGCAGAATGGCCGTATCGATGCCGTATTTGGTGACACCGCTGTTGTGACCGAATGGCTGAAAGCGAACGACAAGCTGGCCGCCGTTGGTGACAAAGTGACCGATAAAGAGTACTTCGGCACGGGTCTGGGTATCGCGGTTCGTCAGGGCAACACAGAGCTGCAGCAGAAATTTAATACTGCGCTGGAAAAAGTGAAGCAAGACGGCACCTACGAAACCATCTACAAAAAATGGTTCCAGAAGTAATCCTTGATGAATGAAATTTTTCCGTTAGCAAGCGCCGCCGGGATGACCGTCGGCCTTGCCGTTTGCGCATTGATCATCGGCCTGGTTCTGGCGATGATCTTTGCGGTATGGGAGTCAGCAAAATGGCGTCCCGTTTCGTGGGCTGGCTCGGCGCTGGTTACCATTTTGCGCGGCTTGCCAGAAATCCTGGTCGTGCTGTTTATCTATTTCGGCTCCTCACAGCTGCTGTTAATCCTTTCTGACGGTTTCACCCTGAATCTGGGGTTCGTTCAAATCCCGGTGCAGTTGCAGATCGAGAACTTCGATGTCAGTCCGTTCTTCTGCGGTGTGATCGCCCTGTCATTGCTGTATTCCGCCTACGCCTCGCAAACTCTACGCGGCGCGCTGAAAGCGGTACCACAGGGTCAGTGGGAATCAGGCCAGGCGCTGGGGCTGTCGAAAAGCGCCATTTTCTTCCGTCTGGTTATGCCGCAAATGTGGCGTCATGCGTTGCCGGGTCTTGGCAACCAGTGGCTGGTGTTGTTGAAAGATACCGCGCTGGTTTCGCTTATCAGCGTCAACGACCTGATGTTGCAAACCAAAAGCATCGCCACCCGTACCCAGGAGCCATTTACCTGGTACATCGTGGCGGCAGCGATTTATCTGGTGGTCACTCTGCTGAGTCAGTGGATCCTTAAGCGTATTGATCTACGTGCCACACGCTTTGAACGGAGACCAGACTGATGCTTGAGTACTTACCAGAGCTCATGAAAGGGCTGCACACCAGCCTGACGCTGACCGTCGCGTCGCTGATTGCCGCGCTGATTCTGTCGCTGCTATTCACCATCGTGCTGACACTGAAAACCCCCGTTCTGTCATGGGTGGTCCGTGGGTACATCACGCTGTTTACCGGTACGCCGCTGCTGGTGCAGATCTTCCTGATTTACTACGGTCCGGGCCAGTTCCCGGTACTGCAGGAATATCCGGTTATCTGGCACTTGCTGTCCGAACCCTGGCTGTGTGCCCTGCTGGCGCTCTCCTTAAACAGTGCGGCCTATACCACCCTGCTGTTTTACGGGGCGATCCGCGCCATTCCGGAAGGCCAGTGGCAGTCCTGTAGCGCGCTGGGGATGAGCAAGAAAGACACGCTGGCGATCCTGCTGCCGTATGCGTTCAAACGTGCGTTGTCGTCCTACTCGAACGAAGTGGTGCTGGTGTTCAAGAGTACGTCTCTCGCCTATACCATTACGCTGATGGAAGTGATGGGACATGGCCAGCTGCTGTACGGACGTACCTATGACGTGACGGTGTTTGGTGCAGCCGGGGCGATTTATCTTACCGTTAACGGCCTGCTGACGCTGATGATGCGTCTGATTGAGCGTAAAGCGCTGGCGTTTGAACGTCGCAACTAAAGTCACGTTGCATTGAGTGCATAAATAATAATCAACAAAGCGAGTAACTTATTAACTACTCGCTTTTTTTATGCGAATTAGAAAATAATTAAGCAAATATATTGCATAAAAATTCATTAGCTGGCATTGTTAGCCCCATGCCTCAAACACGGCAACCGCAAAACAATAAGATTGACAGACAGGAGCTCCAAAAATGAAAAAACTGATTCTGGCCGCATTACTTGCCTCTTTCGCTGTTGGCGCAACCGCCGCTGACAAAATTAATTTCGGTGTCTCTGCGACCTACCCGCCGTTTGAATCCATGGATGCAAACAACAAGATTGTCGGTTTTGATATCGACCTGGCGACCGCACTGTGTGCGCAGATGAAAGCAGACTGTACCTTCACCAACCATGCGTTTGACAGCCTGATCCCGTCACTGAAATTCAAAAAATATGACGCGGTCATCTCCGGCATGGACATTACCCCGGAACGTAGCAAACAGGTCTCCTTTACCGAGCCGTACTACGCTAACTCCGCTGTAGTTATCGCCAAAAAAGATGCGTTCAAAACCTTCGATGATCTGAAAGGCAAACGTATCGGTATGGAAAACGGCACCACGCACCAGAAATACCTGCAGGACAAACACCCGGAAGTGAAAACCGTGGCCTATGACAGCTACCAGAATGCGATTATCGACCTGAAAAATGGCCGTATCGATGGCGTGTTTGGTGACACCGCCGTGGTTAACGAGTGGCTGAAAACCAACCCGCAGCTGGGTGTTGCGACCCCGAAAGTGACCGATGCACAATACTTCGGCACTGGCCTTGGCATCGCGGTACGTCCGGATAACAAAGCCCTGCTGGAAAAACTGAACGCCGCGCTGGCTGCCATCAAAGCTGACGGCACCTACCAGAAAATCAGCGAACAGTGGTTCCCGCAGTAATCGCAATCGAATCGAAAAAAAGCCGCGTAATGCGGATTTTTTTATGTTTTCACGTCCCCTGAAACGGCAGTGTAAAGCGAAAACAGGAGCCCGGTTGCGCATCCACCAGCCGGATATCACCACCGTGCAGCTGTAGCATGCGCCGGACAATCATCAGCCCCAGCCCGCCCCGCGACTCTCCCGCCCTGGCTTTATCCAGTACCGATGGACGCTGGAATAAGGTGGCACGCAGGGCACCCGGTACGCCGGACCCGCTGTCCTCGACATCGACAATCAGCTGGTCTTCCCGCTGCCGGGCGCGCAGATAAATCTTCCCGCCGTTGGGCGTATGGCGCACGGCGTTATCCAGCAGATTAGTGAGCACCCGCTCCATCATCGACACATCGGCATAGACCAGTGGCAGTCTGGTGGGCAGCTCTAAAAGCAAGCGGATATCGCGCGTTTCCGCCATCAGGTCGAATTTCTGCGCCACATCCTGTAGCAGTTCCGCCATCGAGAACGGCTCCGGCTGCGGTTTGATACCACCGTGTTCCAGCCGTGCCAGCTCAAACAGCTGCTGCGACAGGTGGCGGACGTTGTTGCCCTGACGCAGGGCGATGCTCAGATAATGTTTGGACTCTTCCGGCGTTAAGTGTTCGGCCTTCACCGACAGGGTTTCCAGATAGCCCAGTAATGACGTCAGCGGCGTGCGCAAATCATGCGAAATATTGGCGACAAACTCCCGCCGCTGTCGATCATTGTCCGCCAACTGGTCCCACTGGCTGGCTATCTGCCGGGAAAGTTCGATAAAGGCGTTTTCCAGCACCGCCACTTCATTTCCCGCCTCGGGATCCTGCGTACGCATCGCCAGCAGTTTGATGGCGCTGATGCTGTCCTGCTCCAGCCCGCTCACTTCGCGGGTCAACTTTTTCACCGGACGCGTCACCCACCACCAGGTTAGCCCACCTGCCAGCGCGCCAAACACTGCCACCAATAGCAATGACCAGAGCAGCGCATTCCACAACGCTTTTTGCCAGGCGGTCTCCGCCAGCGCGTTCAGGTTCTCGCCCTGCAAAATGATGTAGAGATAGCCGTGCAGTTGCCCATCAAGGCGAATAGGCGACACGCTAAAGACTTTTTGCTGGTTAACACTGCGCGGATCGTCGCCGTAAACCGGCCAGGACGCGCCGGATAAAAAGCGCTGCAGCGGGGCAATATCAATATGCTCGCGACGCAGATGCCCGGGCGGCGCGGCATCGGCCAGCAAATCCCCTTCCGGAGAAACCATGTACAGCTCGACGCTGGGGTTGAGGGTCATCAGGCGGTCAAACAGCGATTTCAGCGTCTGGCGATTCACTTTGCCCTGGGTATCAAGCAGCGGTTCACTGCTGGCAATTTGCTGGGCCAGCTCCGCAGACAGGCGTTGCACCATCGCATCGCCATAACGAGTACTGCTGTAGAGCTGAACGCTACTGGCTGCGGCGGCACAGAGCAGAAGCAGCACGGTAAAGACCAGCGTCAGGCGCTGACTCAGGCTTAAACGACGCATCACTCCCCCTCACGCCCCGAGACGGCAAATTTATAGCCTTTACCCCAGACGGTCAGAATGATTTCCGGCGCAGCGGCGTCTTTTTCAATCTTCATGCGCAGGCGGTTGATATGGGTATTCACGGTATGCTCATAGCCTTCATGTTGATATCCCCACACCTGATCGAGCAGCGCCAGGCGCGAAAAAACTTCGCCGGGATGACGGGCAAACCAGTAGAGCAGATCGAACTCGCGCGGGGTCAAATCAATCAACTCCCCGCGCAGGCGGACCTCACGGGGAAGCGGCTCGATGGTTAAACCGTGACAGGCAATGCTGCCCATATCCAGACGCAGATTGCGCCCCATCGCTTCCTGGCGGCGGAACAGTGCCTTAACCCGGGCCACCAGCTCCAGAATCGAAAACGGCTTCGCCAGATAATCATCCGCGCCCATTTCCAGCCCCAACACCCGGTGCGTTTCACTGGTTCTGGCGCTGATAATAATGACCGGCAGATAGCGGGTCATCTGGCGAATGCGGCGGCAAATCTCCAGCCCGTCGACATTGGGCAGCATCAGGTCGAGGATCACCGCGTCCCAGTCGGTCTTTTCAAGCTGAGTAAGCGCGCGCGCACCGTCCTCTTCGTGGACAATCTGATAGCCCTCGTCCTGCAAATTGAGCCGTAGCAGGCCAGCAATATCCCGATCGTCTTCGACCAGCAGTATTTTTTTTGCGGTTTCCATAGCCCGTTCCGGTTGAGGTTGTCTTTATTAGCTTACCCAATAGTCGCCCATTGAGTTATCGCAAATAATTTATATTTCCGTGAGGAAGTCGTGATCGGCGGCGGCGTAAGCTGCTGTGCATCACCCCGCACTTTCCACGGCCGGACCGGGAAGCCGGGTGACCAACGACATCAAACCTTGCAAGGAACCACAATGAAAAAAATGATCCTCACCCTCGCGACCCTCTGTGCCTTTGGGATCGCCAGCGCCCATGCCGCCGACGCAATGAGTCAGGACGGGATGAAAAAGCAGGATGACAGCACCATGATGAAGAAAAAGATGCCAATGAAGCATGACGGCATAGCCAAAAAAGAGAGCACGATGAAGCACGGCGACAGGGCGAAAAAAGGGACCATGGGCAAAGACGACGACATGATGAAGAAAAAATCGGACGGCATGGGCCAGTAATTCCGGCTGATCCCCGGTGACATCATGCCACCGGGGCGATCAGTTACGAACCAGCAGCGTCAACACTTCGTAGTGGGCGGTGTGGGGGAACATATCAAACAACTGCACGCGTTCAATGCGATAACCCGCAAGCGCGTGCAGATCTTTCGCCATCGTCTGCGCATTACAGCTTGAATAGACGATGTACGGCGGCGCCATTCGGCTCAGATAATCACACAGCGCCTGACCAATCCCGCGACGCGGCGGGTTCACCAGCACCAGTTGTGGCGCATCCGCCTGAGCGGTGGCGAATTGGGTGGAATCGAGCGCCTGAAAGTGCAAATCGATCAGCCCCAGTTCTGCTGCAGACTGCTTCGCGCAGGCAATAGCTTCCGGCGCGATTTCGATACCGGTGAGGGTCATCTCCGGCGTCGCGCAGTGCAAACCAAAACCGCCCACGCCACAAAACAGATCCCACATATGGCAGACTGGTAGTGCCCTCACCCACTCACGCGCCGTGGCGTACAGCGCGCTGGCGACGACCGGGTTAGTCTGAAAGAAGCTCTGTGGGCGGATCCACAGCGGCACGCCGTTGAAGTTTTCCGCCAGCGCCTGCTGTTCGGTAAGGAAGATTTCCGTCTCCCCTTCCATGATGGCCATATGCACCGGCTGGATATTGACCGAAATGATGCGAAGCTGCGGCAACTGCTCTTGTAGCCACGGCAGCGCGGCGCGCAGTTGCTCAAGCTTGGTCTGAGAACGCAGCACAAAGCGCAGCATCATGCCGCCCGTATGCTGACTTTCGGTTAATAGCAGGTATTTCAGCTCACCGCGTTTACGCGCCACGTTATAAGGGGTTAACCCCGCGCGGGCAATAAAGGGTTTCAATGCAGCAAAGACCGCATGGAACGAGTCGGGATAGAGCGGGCAATCGGTCAGATCTTCCGGGGTGCCGTCGCGATGCAACATGCCGAGCAGCGGTTTTTCCACGCTGCCGCTGACCACCATTTTGGCTTTATTGCGAAACCCCTGTTCCGGGCCACTGACCGGCGCGCACCATTCCGCTACCGGTAAATCCGCCAGCAGGGCGCGGAGATCGGTCATTTTTGCACGGAGTTGGTCGTCAGTCGGTTGTTCAATCCACTGACAGGAACGACAGCGCATGGCGTCGAAGAGTGCGCACTGCATAGTAAAGCCTTCTGAATTGCGGGGCGGCGATTGTACCCCGTTATTGCAGACGGAAAAAGCGTCTGCTGGGAGAAGGGACAAACAGCAGGAACAGCACCAACATGTCAGGCAATTTCTGCATCATCAACGTGCGGAAAATCTCGCGTTTCGATTCGCCCGCGATACTGAACAGCTCAGGATAACCATAGCCAAGCGAGGCCGCCCACAGGTAGCTCGTCGCGATAATTTGCGTCAGCAGATACAGCCAGCGCGCCCAGTTTCGCCCCTTCACCACCGAAAAGGCACAGAGGATTTCGACGAAGACCAGCACCAGGCTACCGAAGAAAATGAGCGTCAGGCTCCAGGTTTGCGCACTGCGTTGCACAAATTCCATCATTCCGCGCACGCCCAGCACATCGCAGAGCATAAAGAGATCGACGCAGCGGATAAGGATAATGGCGATAGCCGCCACCTGTACCAACGCAGGTACATTCGGGCGGGCATGAGACTGACGCGTTTTAGTAAAGAATCCCAATGTGCTGTATTCCCTGTGAAAAAAGATGCCGCGACAGGCGCGGCATCCGTGACACAACTTTTAAGATTCTAGAATTATTAGCCTCGTCTTGCACGCTGGATATCGCGCACACGCTGCTTTTCCGCGCGCGCCATCAAATACCAGGCGATTAAACCAACAATCCCCACCACACCCAGTATCAGGCTGGCCAGGGCGTTGATTTCCGGGTTCACCCCCATACGTACGCTGGAGAAGACCAGCATCGGCAGCGTTGTCGCCCCTGGGCCAGACACGAAGCTGGCAATCACCAGATCGTCCAGCGACAGAGTAAACGCCAGCAGCCAACCCGAGATAATCGCTGGCATGATCATCGGCAGCGTAATCACAAAGAACACTTTCAGCGGCGTGGCGCCAAGATCCATGGCCGCCTCTTCAATGGATCTGTCGAGTTCACGCAGGCGCGAGGAGATAACCACTGCGACGTAGGCCGTACAGAAGGTCACATGCGCCAGCCAGATGGTGAGCATGCCGCGATCCGACGGCCAGCCGATGGAGTGACCCAGGGCCACAAACAGCAGCAGCAGCGACAGCCCGGTGATCACATCCGGCATAACCAACGGCGCGGTAATCATAAACGCAAAGCCGTTAGCACCACGGAAACGACCAAAGCGCACCATCACCACGGAGGCAATCGTCCCGAGGATCGCTGCCATCGTTGCGGCACAGGCGGCAATCGTCAGGCTCAGACCCACGGCGCTCATCATCGCGTCGTCATGGAACAACTCGCTATACCAGCGCGTTGACCAACCGGCCCAGACCGTCACCAGTTTGGAGCTGTTGAACGAGTAGATCACCAGCATCAGCATCGGCGCATAAAGGAAGGTAAAGCTCAGCACCAGAATCAAAATACGCCACGGGGAACGCACTACCGGCAAGTTGTTCATGCGTTGTCTCCCATCTGTTTCTGCTGATGTTTATGGAACCACATGATCGGCATAATCAGCAGCAGCAACATAATAATCGCCACCGCTGAGGCCACCGGCCAGTCGCGGTTATTAAAGAACTCCTGCCACAGAACGCGACCAATCATGATGCTGTCCGGGCCACCGAGCAGTTCCGGAATCACGAACTCGCCCACCGCCGGGATAAACACCAGCATCGAGCCAGCGATGATGCCCCCTTTGGTCAGCGGCACGATCACATTGAAAAAGGTTTTCAACGGACGCGCGCCCAGATCCAGAGACGCCTCGACCAGCGAATAGTCGATACGCGTCAGCGCGGTGTAAATAGGCAGCACCATAAAGGGCAGATACGCATACACAATACCGATATAGACCGCCAGGTTGGTGTGCAAAATCTCCAGCGGCTGATCGATAATACCCAACCACATCAGGAAGTTATTCAGTACGCCGTTACTTTTCAAAATCCCCATCCACGCGTAAACACGAATCAGGAAGGAGGTCCATGACGGCAGGATCACCAACAGCAACAGGATATTACGCGTTGACGGCTTACTGTGCGCAACGGCCCACGCCAGCGGATAGCCCAACAGCAAACAGCAGACAGTCGACACTGCTGCCACCTGTAATGACTGGAGATACGCTTCGAAATAGAGCGGATCGTCGGTCAATTGCAGGAAGTTATTGATGTTCAGTGAAATGGTGAGATGGTTATCAGCCCATTCAACCAGATCCGTATACGGCGGGATCGCGCGCGCCATCTCTGCCAGACTGATTTTGAAAACAATCAGGAACGGCAGTAAAAACAGCAAAATCAACCAGATATAGGGCAGTGCAATAACGAACTTACGCCCGTGCTTCATCTGGAAACGCGCCAACCAAAGGGAAAAGCCGCCCGGTTTTTCGACGCGGGTCGGTGGCTCAAGTGTACTCATCACCGCTCCTTAAACCGTCAGAACCACACAACTGTCGGCATCCCAGCACAGGCGAACTTCGTCGCCCCAGGTAGGGGTACCTTTACGATAGCGGTGCTCGTTCTGCAACTGCGCACTGATCATTTGTCCGCTTTGCAGACGAACGTGGTAAATCGACAGATCGCCAAGGTAGGCAATATGCACCACCTCACCCACCGCGAAGTTATAACCGTCAGCGGGCGGCTCTTCGCAGAGCATGATTTTCTCCGGACGCAGCGCGACATACACCGGCACGTTGTCGACAACGGAGGCATCCGGATCCACTTTCAGCGGATGCACCAGCCCCGGCGAATCAATCACCAGACCGTCTTCTTCGCGCGTTTTGAGCAGCCCTTCGAACACGTTCACCGAGCCGATAAACTCTGCGCTGTAACGGGTGGTCGGGTGCTCATAGATCTCTTCCGGTTCGCCAATCTGCACAAACTTACCGCGGTTCATAATGGCGATACGCCCGGCCATGGTCATGGCTTCTTCCTGGTCGTGGGTCACCATCACGCAGGTCGCGCCAACGCGTTCCAGAATGTCCACCACTTCCAGCTGCATACGGTCACGTAGTTTTTTATCCAGCGCGCCCATCGGCTCATCGAGCAGCAGCAGCTTCGGACGTTTTGCCAGGCTACGGGCAAGCGCGACACGCTGACGCTGGCCTCCGGACAGCTGATGCGGTTTACGCTTCGCGAACTCCTGCATATGCACGAGGCTCAGCATCTCCGCCACTCGGGCGGTGATTTCCGCTTTGGGCAGCTTGTCTTGCTTGAGGCCAAACGCGATGTTCTGTTCAACGGTCATATGCGGGAACAGGGCATAGGACTGAAACATCATATTGATAGGACGCAGATAAGGCGGCACATGCGCCAGATCGACGCCGTCGAGCATAATTTGCCCGGTTGTTGGCTGTTCAAAGCCTGCCAGCATACGCAGCAGCGTTGACTTGCCGCAGCCAGATGCACCCAGCAGTGCGAAAATTTCGCCTTTATAAATGGTCAGACTGACATCATCAACGGCGTGCTGACCGTCAAACGACTTGGTCAGATTGCGGATTTCAAGCAGAGGCGTTAAATCCTTACGGGTTTTCGCCTGTGGGCGGGGGATAGCTTCATTCACTCAAGTGCTCTCCGGCAAAAAAAACTCAACCAGAACCAACCGGTTGTCTACAAATGACCGGACAGAGGCCGATGACCTCTGTCCGGGTTTAGGGCAACTGCACCGCCGTGGTGCAACTCACTCACTGTTCAGGTGATTGATTATTTGCCGCTTTTTACTTTTGTCCACGCACGGGTTCTTACGCGGTCAATTTTCGGATCCTGCACTTTCAGCGTGTACAGTTTCGCGAAGACATCCGCCGGTGGATAGATAGCCGGGTTCTCACGCACTTCTGCGCTAATTAAAGGCTTGGATTCTTTGTTACCGTTGGCGTAGAACACGTGGTCACTGATGTGTGCGATGACGTCAGGGCGCATCAGGTAGTTCAGGAACTGATACGCTTCATCTTTGTTTTTCGCGTCAGTTGGCATAGCGAAGACGTCGAAGAACGCCAGCGCGCCCTCTTTCGGAATGATGTAGTTAACATGCACGCCATTTTTCGCTTCTTTGGCGCGGTTAGCCGCCTGCCATACGTCACCTGCCCAGCCGATCGCTACGCAGATGTCGCCGTTTGCCAGATCGTTAATGTACTGAGAGGAGTGGAAGTAGCGAATGTTCGGACGCAGTTTCAGCAGCAGATCGGTTGCCGGGCCAGAGTAGTCATCCGCTTTTGTGCTGTTCGGGTCTTTACCCAGGTAGTTCAGCACGGTCGCAAAAATCTCTTCCGGAGCATCCAGGAAGGAGACACCGCAGCTTTTCAGTTTTTCCAGGTTCTCCGGTTTCAGCACCAGATCCCAGCTGTTTACCGGTACATCGCCCAGAACCGCTTTAACTTTATCAACGTTATAGCCAATGCCGGTGGTCGCCCACAGGTACGGCATCGCGTATTTGTTGTCCGGGTCATGCTGAGCAACCATTTTCAGCACATCCGGGTCCATGTTCTTCCAGTTCGGCAGCTTGCTCTTGTCGAGCGGCTGGAACACACCGGCGGTCAGCTGGCGCTCAAGGAAGCTTGCGGAAGGTACCACCAGGTCGAAACCGGTGCTGCCCGCCATCAGTTTGCCTTCCAGCACTTCGTTGGAGTCGAACACGTCGTAAACAACTTTAATCCCGGTTTCTTTTTCAAAATTTGCTACCGTATCCGGCGCAATATAGTCAGACCAGTTATATACATGCAGCGTCTTTTGCTCTGCGGCGAGTGTGCTGGCAGAGACAGCCATCAATGCACCCGCGACAAGACCTGATAACCATTTTTTACTCAAAGCGGTCATATCTCATTCCTTCTGGAAAGTCCGTTACCATACGAACTAAGTGTACGCATTTAAGATATGCAAAATTCATGCATATTTTGTCAGTCTGCACTGGTCGAAGAGGAAAATTCTTTCGGCCGACGCCGCATGCTTTTCAAAGCACCGCAAGAATAACTGTAGCCAGGGTTAGAGGCTATAGGGCAGATTAAAAAACGCCTTTTATCAATTTTTTATGCAGATTCTGTCTACGTGATAAGCCGGAACGGCGAGAATGGTGGTGAAAAATTCTTTGGGGGGCAGCAAACAGCAGAATAATAATATCCATTATGCAGCCGCGCTGGCAGCGACTGCGCTAATGTCATGCAGGCTTAGTGAAGAAAATTGCGCGCGTCGTCATTCGTTTTGAGCTCTTCCTCTTCCGGAACAAACAACAGCTGGTGGGCGCGAGCCTCAAGAATCACCATTGAAATTTGCTCTTCGCTCTGGCGCATAAACCATGCAAATTGTTCGAACGTCACCCCGGCGCCGGAGGATAATGTCTGGCAAACGACCAGCTTAGGCAGGTTATCGTCCTGAATATCGAGAAATGCCTTCACCGTCAAAGAACTGGCATTGATGGCAGAGAGATCGGCGGCCAGCGCCAGCAGTGCCGAAGGCTTCACTTCAGCCATCGCGGTAAACAGGATCACGTCGTTCATCGGATCGAGTTTGGCGTCAAATACCCCGTCGAAATTCTGCATATGCGGCAGGTGCAACGCCTGGCAGGTATCGCATTCGAAGAAGCTGATGCCCAGCTCGTCAAGCCATTGACGCAGCGTGTCCAGACCAGGTGCGACGAGAGAATTCATGCGCGAAACAACCTCTGACTAGTAAATTGGAGCCATAGCTTACGCAAAAAGCACCGCGCATACCATTGCGCAGCGCGTAAATTCGACTATCCGCCGGTTTTGAGGCAATAACCCGGCGTTGCGTGGCGCTCAATCCACGCGATCATTTTGCCCGCGATATCGATCCCGGTGGTTTTCTCAATGCCTTCCAGCCCCGGCGACGCATTCAGTTCCATCACCAGCGGCCCCCGGTTCGCGCGCAGGATATCCACCCCGGCGACATCCAGACCAAGCGTCTGTGCCGCCTGAATCGCCATTTCCCGCTCGCGTTGGGTGATGGTCGCCACGCTGGCCACGCCACCACGGTGCAGGTTGGAGCGAAAATCGCCCTCTTTCGCCTGCCGCTCAATGGCCGCCACCACTTCATCACCCACCACCAGGCAGCGAATGTCCCGCCCCTTCGCTTCCTCAATGTATTCCTGGACAAGGATATGGGCATTGAGGCCGCGAAAGGCGTCGATCACGCTTTCCGCCGCCTGGCGCGTTTCGGCAAGAACCACACCGATCCCCTGCGTGCCTTCTACCAGTTTCACCACCAGCGGTGCGCCGCCGACCATCGCAATCAGGTCACTGGTGTCATCCGGTGAATGGGCAATCCCCGTTACCGGCAGATCGATGCCCTTACGAGCCAGCAATTGCAGAGAACGCAGTTTGTCGCGCGCGCGAGTAATCGCCACCGATTCATTCAGCGGATAACTGCCCAGCATTTCAAACTGGCGTAGCGAAGCCGTACCGTAATAGGTAATGGCCGAACCGATACGCGGGATGACCGCGTCAAAATGGGGGAGCTGACGGCCTTTGTAATGAACCGACGAGGCCGAGGGGTCGATACTCATATAGCACGACAGCGGATCGAGAATTTCGACCAGATGCCCGCGCGCAATGGCTGCTTCGCGCAGGCGTTTGCATGAATAGAGCGTTCCGTCCCGGGACAATATGGCGATTTTCACCCTGCACCTCTCTGAATAGACTGGCAATACTCCACATAATTCGCGTTGCCGGAAGGCGGCAAGTCAGTAAGTCCCCAGGAGCATATCTCACTATATGACTGGGGCGCACTGACGCTGCCAACACACTGGCAACGTGAAGTATGACGAGTAGAAAACCCGCGTATCATACACGCAGCGAAGTGCAGGATGCATGGGAATTAACGCACGGCCCACCCTTGTTTATGCAAATAGTCGAGGATGAACGGACGGTTCTCTTTAATGATGGTGCGACGGATATGATCGCTCCAGGTATCGCGACGATTATTACTGCCACGAGAGAGATAATAGGCCGCCAGTTCCTCGTCATACTGTGACAGCACCTGCGCATCCACCGGCTGGTAGCTGTTTTCATGCACCACCAGCGCGGCGGGCAAACGCGGCTTCACCTGCGGGTCGTCGGCAGGCCAACCAAGGCACAACCCAAAGAGCGGTAAAACGTGCTGCGGCAGATGGAGTAATTCGGTCACTGCCTCGATGCTGTTACGGATCCCACCGATATACACGCCGCCAAGGCCGAGCGATTCCGCCGCCGTCATCGCATTTTGCGCCATCATCGCAGTATCGACCACGCCGAGCAGCAGCTGTTCCGCCAGCCCCAGCTGTGCCTGCGGGCAAATTTGCAGATGGCGATTAAAATCGGCGCAGAACACCCAAAACTCAGCGGCCTCGGCCACGTGCTGCTGCCCGCCGGTCAGCGTAACCAACTGCTGACGTAACGCCGGATCGGTCACGCGAATAATCGAGCTGCACTGTAAAAAGCTGGAACTGGAGGCCGACTGAGCACCGGCGATAATCGCCTCACGCTGGGCCGTAGTGATCGGCTCCTGGGTGAAATGGCGAATAGAGCGATGGGCGCGGAGCAGATCGATAACTGGGGTCATGGTCGTTTTCCCTGGAAACAAACCCCCCATTATAGCGAACAGTTTTGCCGACGATTATCGCCAATATGTGCTGAAAGGTTGCGGAAATTAACATAACAGGCACAACCTGTTTTATCCCTGAGCACAGAAGCCGCATTATATCCCCTGCTTACCGTCCGGTTTAAGGAGGATCCATGTACACAGTGATATTTGGTCGCGCAGGCTGTCCACAGTGCGCTCGCGTTAAAGAGCTGGCTGAAAAAGTCAGCAAATCGCAGGACAATTTTGAGTGGCGTTATGTCGATATCCACGCGGATGGCGTCACCCGCGCAGCGCTGGAAGAGGCCGCGGGCAAGCCTATCGACACGGTGCCGCAGATTTTTATCGACAAAAAGCACATCGGCAGCTTTAACGAGTTTGAGAAGTTCATCCGCAAACATTTCGGCAGAGTAAAGTGACTATGCAATAGCCGGAGTGACACAGACGTTAACGCGCCCCGTTGCTGAAAAAACTGCTGATAAACAGATAGCACAGCGCGCCGAGTGCACACCAGAATACGGCGCTAAACAGCCACGCCAGCTCCTGCCAGAAGGAACGCACCGGCGTGAAGAACAGGCGCATCGCGACGAAACAGAGCGGTGCGGCGAGAATCGCACCAAAAAGCGGCAACATGAGTTTACGACGGCGTGAAAAAATACTGGCAACCGCCCCAGGCAACGTGAAGAAAAGCAGTCCCAGTTCAGGGTGCCCGGACGTGTGAAAAGCCCCTTTCACATTCATCACCTGTAAAAGGCAGACGATAATGAAAAGTAAAAAGCAGCAAATTATGCCTGCGAGTCCGCGTTTATGTTTCAAACAATCCTCCTGACTTTTTCTCTATCAAACTCTTCACCCGTTCTAAAGAACGTACGCTCAGATAAAGCGTGATGGCAGTCCCTGCCGAAAAACCCCCGCGCGAATAGACGATTCTTACTAGCCGTTGCAATTCAATACGATTAAACTAGCGCCCAGTTATTGTGTTGCCGGGAATAAATACGCATTAGTGCGTTTTTCAATCTCAGATTCGTCGCAAAACAGTAGCCAAAATAACCATTTCTTTCAATAGTTTACAAGTAAACAAGAAGTTAGCCTCCGTGAATATAAACGTCGCAGATTTGTTAAACGGGAATTACATACTGTTATTATTTGTTGTTCTGGCGCTCGGACTCTGTCTGGGGAAATTACGCCTGGGTTCTGTACAACTCGGTAATTCCATTGGCGTTTTAGTGGTTTCCTTATTATTAGGTCAGCAACATTTCAGCATAAACACAGATGCTCTCAATTTAGGTTTTATGCTGTTTATTTTTTGCGTAGGTGTGGAAGCCGGGCCAAACTTTTTTTCTATTTTTTTCCGCGACGGCAAAAATTACCTGATGCTGGCCCTGGTATTGGTCGGCAGCGCATTGTTGATTGCCCTTGGGCTCGGCAAATTGTTCGGCTGGGATATCGGTCTGACGGCGGGGATGCTGGCCGGCGCGATGACCTCCACGCCGGTACTGGTGGGCGCGGGAGATACCCTACGCCACTCCGGGATGGACAGTAGCCAGCTTTCACAGGCGCTCGATCACTTAAGCCTCGGCTATGCCCTGACCTATCTGATTGGCCTGGTCAGTCTTATCGTCGGCGCACGCTACATGCCGAAACTGCAACATCAGGATCTGCAAACCAGCGCCAAGCAGATCGCCCACGAGCGTGGCCTCGACACCGACAGCAACCGCAAGGTCTATCTGCCGGTTATCCGCGCCTATCGCGTCGGACCGGAACTGGTGGCCTGGGCGGATGGCAAGAACCTGCGCGAGCTGGGTATTTATCGCCAGACGGGCTGCTATATCGAGCGTATTCGCCGTAACGGTATTCTCGCGAACCCGGACGGCGACGCGGTGCTGCAAATGGGCGATGAGATTTCGCTGGTGGGCTACCCGGATGCGCATGCGCGCCTTGACCCCAGCTTTCGTAACGGAAAAGAGGTCTTCGACCGCGACCTGCTCGATATGCGCATCGTCACCGAAGAAGTAGTGGTAAAAAACCACAATGTTGTGGGCCGCCGTCTGGCGCAGCTTAAGCTGACCGACCATGGCTGCTTCCTCAACCGCGTCATCCGCAGCCAGATTGAGATGCCGATCGACGACAACATCCTGCTTAACAAAGGGGATGTCCTGCAGATCAGCGGGGATGCCCGTCGCGTGAAAACTATCGCTGACCGCATCGGCTTTATCTCGATTCACAGCCAGGTTACGGATCTTCTCGCCTTCTGCGCCTTCTTTATCGTCGGCCTGATGATCGGCATGATCACCTTTCAGTTCAGCTCGTTCAGCTTTGGTATCGGCAACGCCGCAGGCCTGCTGTTTGCCGGGATTATGCTCGGCTTCCTGCGTGCTAACCACCCGACGTTCGGCTATATCCCGCAGGGCGCGCTGAACATGGTAAAAGAGTTCGGGCTGATGGTATTTATGGCGGGCGTCGGTTTAAGCGCCGGTAGCGGCATTGGCAACAGCCTGGGGGAAGTGGGCGGACAGATGCTGATTGCGGGCCTTATCGTTAGCCTCGTGCCGGTGATGATCTGTTTCCTCTTCGGCGCCTGGGTGCTGAAAATGAACCGCGCGCTGCTGTTTGGCGCACTGATGGGGGCACGTACCTGTGCGCCTGCGATGGAGATTATCAGCGATACCGCACGCAGTAACATTCCGGCACTGGGCTATGCGGGCACCTACGCGATAGCCAACGTTCTGCTTACGCTGGCGGGGACGCTCATCATCATTGTCTGGCCGGGGCTAGGATAACTCCGAACTTTTAAAAAATTTCTTAACACCCGTAGAACTTTTTTTCTCAGCATTAGTCATAACTAGTGCCACTGCTTTTCTTTGATGTCCCCAATTTGTGGAGCCCATCAACCCCGCCATTTCGGTTCAAGGTTGATGGGTTTTTTGTTTTCTGGCGTTTGCCATTCGCCCCTCCCTCACACGCCCGCAATCCTTCCAATCATTGCACGAATGTCTGCGCGGCTGAGCGGCTCCCGGTCCACCACAAAGTGCAGCGTCATCCCTTCGATAAAGGCATCCAGCGCGCGGGCCGTTACCGGGTCAAACCAGCGCTCAAGCGTAGTCTGGCTGGTGCGCATCCAGTTTTGCATCACGCCTTTCAGCATCGGTTTTTTGCTCATCAGGGCATACAGCTGATACATCAGCTCCATATTGTGCGGTGTCGTCACCTGGGCGCTAAAAATCAGTTCTGTCACGGCATCACACGCGGTCGAGGCGCTATCAACCTGCGCAAAGAATGCCGCGTACTGCGCGGACATCTGCTGGGTAAAGCGGGTAAAGGCTTCGTCTAACAGCGCATCAATGCCCGAAAAATAATAGGTCATGGAGCCGAGCGGGACATCGGCGCAACTGGCGATTTTTCGATGGGTCACGGCGTGAATACCGTGCTGCGCAATGGTCTCCAGCGTGGCATCCAGGATGCGTTCACGCCGCAACGGGTCATTAGGTCGTCGACTCATAAATCCTCTCAATCAGTTATGTACAAATGTACACACTCTTGCTAGTGTTGTCCTCTCTTTTCCCTGCAGGATGCGATGTAATGGCAGTCATCTCACACCGTAATGCCCTCAGACACAGGCTCTGGGCATTATTTACCTTCTTCTTCATCCCCGGTCTGCTGATGGCATCGTGGGCCACCCGCACCCCGGCGATCCGCGACATCTTATCCGTATCCACGGCGGAAATGGGTGCCGTGCTGTTTGGCCTTTCCGTCGGTTCGATGAGCGGTATCCTCTCCTCCGGCTGGCTGGTAAAACGCTTTGGTGCACGCAAAGTCATTCGCGCCAGTATGACGGCCGCCGTCGCAGGCATGGTGATTTTGAGCCTGGCCCTGTGGCTCGCTTCCCCTCTGCTGTTTGCCGTTGGACTGGCATTCTTTGGCGGCAGTATGGGTGCGGGCGAAGTCGCGATCAACATTGAAGGCGCGGCAGTAGAACGTGAGATGAATAAAACCGTCCTGCCGATGATGCACGGCTTTTACAGCCTCGGCACGCTGGCAGGCGCGGGCATTGGCATGACCTTAACCGCCTTTGGCACCCCGGCAACCTTGCACATTCTGCTGGCGGCAGTGGTCGCCATTACGCCCATCGTCATCGCGATCTCCGCCATTCCCGAAGGGACCGGCAAAGACACGCCGGAAGATAAACAGCACAATAAAGCGGGCGTGCCGTTTTATCGCGATATTCAGCTGCTGCTGATTGGCGTGGTGGTACTGGCGATGGCCTTTGCCGAAGGTTCTGCCAACGACTGGCTGCCGTTATTAATGGTCGACGGACATGGCTTTAACCCTACTTCCGGCTCGCTGATCTACGCCGGCTTTACCCTCGGGATGACGGTCGGGCGCTTTACCGGTGGCTGGTTTATCGACCGCTACAGCCGCGTCATCGTGGTGCGCGCCAGCGCATTGATGGGCGCACTGGGTATCGGGCTGATTATCTTTGTCGATAACGCATGGATTGCCGGGATGTCAGTTATCTTCTGGGGACTAGGGGCGTCGCTGGGCTTCCCGCTGACCATTTCTGCCGCCAGCGACACCGGGCCGGATGCGCCAACCCGCGTCAGCGTGGTTGCCACAACGGGTTATCTGGCGTTTCTGGTGGGGCCGCCGCTGCTCGGTTTCTTAGGGGAACACTACGGTTTACGCAGCGCCATGCTGGTGGTATTGGGTCTGGTCGTGGTCGCCGCACTGGTTGCTAAAGCGGTGGCGAAGCCGACAACCCCGCTGGAATCAGCCACCGAGTGATCGAAACGCGTGTGCGGAAAATCCACCGCACGCGCGGCAACAACCGCCATCAGGCAATTACGCATACTTCGCCCGGTTTTGTGGCTGACATCCGGTCAGCCACGTCAAGATCCCGAGGCAAACATGAAACGCTCCCTGCTTTCCATCCTGTTTTTTGCCACTATTTCTACCACTGCGATGGCACAAAACATCACGGTTAACGTGCCGGACGGCTATAAAATCGAACTCGTTCCGATTAACACGCCAACAGCACAAACCGCCCATGTCGCACCGCCTGTCGTGCGTGTTGCGCCGCGCGCGCGCCATCTGGCCAGCGTCGGCGAAGGGATGATCATCGAACATCAGATTGACGATCACCATTAATCCACCCGCGGTATTGCCTGTCATTGACTGGCTTTCTTGATGGCTTCCTGAATCTGTTCCGCGCTCGCCAGTCCCGGGAAGACGGTGACGTTTTCTGCGGTTGCGCCTTTAACCGGCATCACAATCAGCCCTGGCGTCCCGGTCAGTTCCAGCGTCTGCGCCAGCGTATTGGTTTTCTCAAGAATGCTGCTGTAATCCGCCTGCTGTTTATCCGTGGCACCGGCAGCCTTCGCGGCGGCATTGATATCGTCAACCGTCAGCTCACCTTCGTTATGCCCGGTATGGTAAATACCGTTGTGATAGATAGCATATCCGGCGGCACCTTTCTGCTTCCAGACATCCAGACCACGCAGCGCGGCTTTCTCTGAGTTCTCCCAGCGCGAAGCGAAGATCGGCCATTCTTTGAAGATATAACGCACGTCCGGGCTGGCTTTCATCACTTTCTCCAGCTCAGGGGCAAGTTTGCTGCAATAGATGCATTGGTAATCGAAGAATTCAATAACCGCGACGCGGGCATCCTGCGGACCGATAACCGGCGTGTCTTTGTCGTGCAAAAGCGCTTCCTGGTTATCGATCACTTTCTGCGTAAGCGCCATCTGTTGACGCTCCTGCTCTTGTTGCTGCAGTTTCTGGCTGACCTGCACCAGTATTTCCGGGTGAGCCACCAGGTAGTCGGCGGCAATTTTACCGATCTGCGCTTCCTGTTCAGGCGTGAATGCCGGTGCAGAGGCGGCCTGCACGGGGGCTATCTGGAACAGACTGTATGTGGTCACTAAAGAAATAAGTGTCTTTCTGAAGTTCATCGGTGGTTTCCCTAGATAGTGTCGTCACAAGATTTTAGCCCAGAGAGCGATGCATCTGATCTGGACGGCAGCGAGAAATGAGGCC